>NZ_JBMFOX010000001.1:0-114524 GCF_049969415.1 Hadarchaeum sp. (SeqCode) | reverse complement strand
GTGTAAAAATCCATATGGCGACGGCAAAGCGGCGGGGAGGATAGCGAAAATACTGGCTGAAATTGAAATCACTCCATCTTTATTGCAAAAGAAAATTACTTATTGATGGTTATTATGGGCAAGCGTTTCAGAAACTGGAAACCTCCAGAGTTCGACGAAAGGGGGCTAACCAAGTGGAACTGGATGTGCCAGTACCATGAAAACCTGAAGCTCGAGAAAAACACGGACATAGGTGCTTTCACGTACATCAACGCAAAGCAGGGGGTTGAGATCCAGGAGAACGTTCAGATAGGATCCCACTGTTCGATATACTCGGAGTCAACGATTGACGGAAAAAAGGGGAAAGTCATTATAAAAAGAAACGCAAAGATCGGGGCCCACACGGTGATAATGCCCGGCGTAACCATTGGTGAAAACGCAACCGTTGCCGCATGTTCTTTCGTTAATAGAGATGTCCCAGATGGTGCCGTGGTGGGGGGGGTCCCAGCAAGGCCAATAAAGCGAAAATCCTCCTGATGGTTAACTGTATTTGAATGTACGGAGATTATCAGAGTAGGAGTTAAATGACCTGGAAAATCCCGCTTTTCAGAATATATTGGGACAAAGAAGATGTCAAATCGGTGAGGCAGAGCCTAGAGAAGGGAATGTACTGGGCTGCTGGGCCCCAAGTGGAAGAGTTTGAGAAGGCGATCTCCGAGTACATACGAAGGAAGTATTCCCTGGTTTTCAACTCCGGAACCTCGGCCCTTCATGCGGCCCTACTTGCTCACGGTATCAAAAGAGGAGATGAGGTGATCGTTCCCTCCTTCACATTTATCGCGACGGCAAACGCTCCTCTATTTGTTGGTGCTAGGCCCGTGTTCGCAGATATCGAGGAGAAAACGTATGGGCTGGATCCGGAAGACGTGAAAGAGAAAATCAACCGAAAAACGAAGGCCATCATTCCAGTTCATTACGGAGGTTGCCCATGCAAGATACAAGAGCTGAAGGAGATAGCCGAGGACCGTGGTCTCTTCCTAATTGAGGATGCGGCAGAGGCGTTCGGCGCGAGCGTCAGCGGGAAAAAGGTGGGAAGTTTCGGGGATTCTGCCATGTTCAGCTTCTGCCAGAACAAAGTGATAACCACAGGGGAAGGTGGGGCTATAGTGACAGACTCAAGAAAAATTTATGAAAAGTTGAAGTTAATCCGGTCGCACGGCAGGGCTGAGGACGGCGAGTACTTCACCTCACCTAAGCGGATGGATTATGTTGATCTGGGCTACAATTTTAGAATGTCTAACATCGCAGCAGCACTTGGTGTCGCACAACTCAAGAAGGTTAACAGGATAATTGAACTGAGGAGAAAAAACGCGGAGTACCTAACCAAAAAATTAGCGAAAATAAATGAGGTGGTTACCCCCTCTCCGCCTGAGGGTTACTTTCACGTCTATCAGATGTACACGATCAGGGTAAAAAGCGGAAACAGGGATGACCTCTCCTGCCACTTAACCAAAAAGGGCATAATGACCAAAGTATTTTTCCATCCGGTTCACCTGACGTATTTCTACAGGAAAAAATTGGGCTACAAGACCAAACTTCCCGTGACCGAGGAGGTATCGAAACAGGTCCTGACTCTTCCGATGTATCCCAACCTGTCCGGGGAGGAGCTGGATTATATAATAGAAGCCGTGGAAAGCTTCTTTGAGGTGTGTTGATGCCTGGTGATTTTTTCAAGGGCAAGAATGTGCTCATCACTGGTGGCGCGGGGTCCATCGGCAGCGAGATCGCCAGAAAGCTCCTGAGCTACAGGGTTGGGGTGGTGAGAGTGCTTGATATAGACGAGGAGGCCCAGTTCGAGCTGTCGCAGGAATTGAGGTCCCGCTCGAACGTCCGGTTCCTCATAGGGGATGTGCGAGACAAGGAGAGGATAAAACGCGCTATGGAGGATATAGACATCGTTTTTCACGTCGCAGCTCTAAAGCATGTTCCATCCTGCGAGTACAATCCTTTCGAGGCCGTGAAAACCAACGTGCTGGGGACTCAAAATGTAATAGAGGCGGCGATAGAAGAAGAGGTTGAGAAATTCATAACGATAAGCACGGACAAGGCCGTGAACCCGATCAATGTGATGGGGGCCACAAAACTGCTTGCGGAGAAGCTTACGATATCCGCAAATTACTACAAGGGACCTAGAAAAACGGCCATCTCCTGCGTGAGGTTCGGAAATGTGCTGGGGTCAAGCGGCTCCGTGGTTACAGTCTTTGCAAAGCAGATAAGCAGGGGCGAGTCCGTGACCATTACAGAACCGAACATGACGAGATTTGTGATGACGATAGAAAGGGCAGTGGAGCTGGTCCTGAAAGCCACTCAGCTGTCCGCTGGTGGTGAAATCTTCATCTTCAAAATGCCGGCCGTGCGCATAGGTGACTTGGCAGAGGTGATGATTGAAGAACTCGCCCCGAGATACGGGCACAGACCCAGCGAGGTGAGGAGGGAGATCATTGGAATACGACCGGGTGAGAAATTCCACGAAGAATTAATGACGGAGGAGGAATCTGTGTGGGCTCAGGAAACCGAGGACATGTTTATTGTGAGGCCCCCTGTAGAACTGCCGGATGTCATGCTCAAAAAGCCGGGAGAGATACTGCGCAAACCCTTAACGGAAGAATACCTCTCGGCGAAAAGAATGAGACTGACATCGAAGGATGCCCGGCTGCTGAACAAACATGAGATAAAAAAATTACTAAGGGAATGCAACATCCTTCAATAAAAATTACAGTCAAAATCTATTTTCCAACAACTTTCCCGGCTGCCCTGACCAGCCACCTTGGCATCGGCACTATTCGCGCTATGAGCTCAAGATCTTCCCTAGTTACCGCTTTTGTCGCCAGAATCCACACGATGTAAAACACTAAGCTGGGCACGATTACAACAAACGCCTCAACCCACGGAGACAGTTCGATGACGGATTTCAGCCCAAAAATCAGAAACAGCGTGAGGATGCCACCGAGGATCGTCTTCGCGAGGGAGGAGGCCGGTGCCGTGAACCTCATAATCCTTTTTGAATAATAGAACAGAAGCCCGGTCCCCAGCACATAAGAGACGAGTGTGGTCGCAGCAGCCCCCTCAATCCCGTACAGGGGGATCAGGGCCCAGTTTCCAAAGAAGTTGAGGATGGCCATTGCCCCGACCACCTTAGTGCTCACGATGGGTTTACCGATCCCCTGCATGGTGGACGACATGATCATGAAGAGGGTGTAGGGGACCGCGGTTGCGCTGAGTATCTGCAGGGCCGTTGCACCGGCCAGATATCTCGGCCCAAAGAGGAGGTTTATCACTATTTCCGGGAAAGCTATGAAGACAAGGGCCCCGGGGATGATGGCGATGAAGGAGAACTTCACGAGGAGGCGCAACGCCCCGCTCAGCAGTTTTTCCTCGCGCCTCGCCCAGAACTCAGAAACCATGGGGAAGAATACTGTCACCAGAGCGGTCGGGAAGTACCACAGGAAGTGGGACACCGGCTGGGCCACCTGGTAGAACCCGACCTCCGATAGCGTCCGGAATCCGGTTATCATGAGAGTGTCCATGTAGCCTATGATAAGTCCCCCCAGCCCGCCCAGAAACACGGGAAGGGCAAAAAAGGACAGCTTCTTAATGAGCGGCTTGGTAACGGAGGTCTTGGCCCTGAATATGAAGGGATACCTGCGCCTCAGGAGGAGGAACGCCAGGACCACAACCACTGAAAGTTCGATCAGGTAGGCGAGTGCCACCCCGGTCACCCCGAACCCAAAATAGCCAACCATAATGACCGCGAGGATCAGAACGAGGAAGTTTCTGAGGAACTGGAGCAGGGCGTACACGGGCATGTCCTGAAAACCCTGAAAGACGCTGAGGAAGAGTGTAAAGGTCAACACAAAAAACCACACAGCCAGAACTTGGATGATCGGCGCGGCGGCTTCAGCCTTGAAGAAGCCTGAAGCGAGCTGACCAGAGAATATGTACAGCAACGCCACGATGAGGAGCGAAAGTGCGGCCTCGAACGCCAGCGTGAAGGCTATGGAGGATTTCAGCTCGCCGAACCTCTTCTTGACGTTGAACTCGGGGATGTACTTGGCCAGCGCGCTCCCGAACCCGAGGTCCCGGAACAGCCCGAAGAAAGAGACGAACGTGAACACGGCGTAGAAAAGCCCGTACTCGGCAACGGTAAGCGACCGGGCGAGGAACATGCGAAGCAGGAACGCGACGAGCTGCGACCCGATGAGCGCAACGAAAACTATGGCGCTTCCCTTTATCAACCGTTTTGCGTATTCCTTTGCGTCGGGCACCCGTTCATCCTCCTCATGCAACGATGATATCAACGTACAGCTAAAAATATGGGATGGGGGAAATAAACTTTCGTTCTACCTGCAGATGTTGGAGTATGCTTGCTCAAGCAGACCTGCAATTCTCTCCCAGTCGTAGGTTTGTGAGAACTTTACAGCATCTGCGCCCATGCCGCTTCTGAGCCTTTCATCCCTCAAAAGTAGCTGGATTTTTTCCGCCATGTTTTCAGGTGATAGTTTGACGAAGAAACCCGTTTTACCCTCCAAGATGAGCCTCTTGTCTATTCCTAGGGGGTGATCCACGGCTATCACGGGGAGCCCGCACGCGTTAGCCTCCAAGGTGACGATGCTCGCCCCGCCCTCCTGTGTTGAAGGTATCACGAAGACCTTAGATGATTTCATGAGCGCCACGACCTCGTTGAAGTCCTCCACGAACCCGAAGAACTCCACGTTCTTCCGGATGCCGAGTTCGTCTGCCAGCTTCTCAAGGTTCCCCCTCTCCGGCCCGTCCCCTATCACCCCGACCCTGAGCTCCGGAAACTCCTCCTTCAGGATCGCGGCGGCCCTGAGCAGCACGTCCACATTCTTCGGCCTGATGAGCCTCCCCAGGTAGACGACATCGAGTCTCTCCTGTGAAGGCGAAACCTTCGAGATCGCATCAAAATCTATTCCGTTGGGGACCACGCTTATCCTGTCCGCGTCCACCCCGAGGGAGACCAGATCATCCCTCGTCTGCTCCGAGACCGCGATGACCCTGTCCGCCAGCCCGAGCAAAATTGCCCTCTCCATGGCCCTGCCCACAACCCCCAGCGACCCGAGGTACTCCCCCCAGTACCCGCGCCAGACCTCATGCCAAGTGACCGCTAGGGGCGTGCCCTTCAGAAGCGCTCCGAACTTTGCCGGGAAGGCGTGGAGGTAGGGGGCCTGGTAGCAGTCTATCACGTCGAATTTCTCCCTTGCGAGGTGTGGCAGGACGCTCCGCGCGAACGTCACCGCGGCCCTGATCGACCTCCGCCCCCTAGAGTAGAGCGGCACCGCCCTGCAGACCCCGTGAAGGTGGACGCCTTCGAGCTCCATCTCCGGCTCTCTGCCCCACCACCTCATCCCGAAGATGTGGACCTCATGGCCGCGCCGGGCAAGCCTTCGCGAGAGCTCGTAAAGCCTTCTTTCGGCGCCACCCTTGACGAACGGGTAAACTGCGTCGTGGATATAGGCAATCCTCATGCCATCATCCATTCAAACAACATCGAGGAAAATTATATTCGCCTAGTTTAAGCACATTTTGGAAGCTCAAAATTTTTTATTGAGGGCACCGACCTTTGCGTGGCATTCGTCTATCGCCTTTATCCCGGGCTTCTCCAGCTAGACGCTTACCTTCCTAGTGAATGGGTTTTTGAAAGCATGGATCAATCTCTGGCGAGTTCAGCGCGGATCTTATCCTTGAATCTAACCCGCCCAAACCTACGTACATGACCATGCCTTTTTACCACCTCTTGTTGAATGGTTTTAGGAGTGGAACTTAAATTGGCTGGGGATTAAGCATATCGTTATGAAAAAGCCTCTTCGAGGTAAACGTCATACTTCTAATTCGGAATTTCTTTTCTACCTATGCCGGAGATCTCTTTCTAACCTTTGCTATTAGGAGAACGGACAGGGTGGGATGGATCCTTGATAAAGAACAGGATATGCCTCCGCTAAAGGGATAAAAACCCGACCCGTGCATCTCGACCCTGAACCCGTAATGTTCCAGCATCTCCTTCAGCGCCCGCGGTGAAAATGCGGTGATATGGCGCTCGAAAGGATAAATTATCCTGCCACGGTCCGGGTTACCGAATGCAAACCTTGTGCTGGGCGATATCGAGGTTGGATGAAAGCCCAAAAGCAGAAGAATACGGTTGTGTAGCGAGGCCAAGTTTGGAACTGAAACTATCGCATATCCATTATCTTTCATTATCCTGTAAATCTCTTCAAAAAGAGTGTCAGGGTCAAACAAGTGCTCAGCCACTTGATTGCAGAGAATCACATCGAAAAATTTGTCCTTGAAGGGCAACTTTTTGTTCGCGTCCGCTCTTTTTGTTATTATTCCCCTTTTCTTAGCCTCTATAATCTTTGTTTTTGAGATTTCCACGCCGTATATATTTGATGCTCCTATTTTGCGGGCAAAGTCCAGGGTAAATTCTCCCCCCCCGCATCCGATGTCTAGAAAATTGCAGCCTTTCTTCTCTTCAGCGAGCGAAAGAATTTTCTGCATGTTGACGTAAAGCGTTTTGCTGGCCACTCTTCTTAGGCTTTCGATCATTTGCTACCATTTATCTTAGCCGCTGTGTATACTCATAAATTTTCTCAGCCTATCTACCGAGCAACAATCTCCAGAAGGAAATGAAATTGACTCAATCCACCTCCTTGAAATTCTCTTTCCATTTTTTTTAAATTTTTTAAATTAAGAGGAACATATTTAAAGTAATTAGAACATATATAAGGCAAATAAAAAAAAGGAAGAAAATGTTGCCTACTTCAGCATTGAACGTTATCCACGTTCTGCTTAACACCAAAAAAAGTCTTTCCCTGCGCGAATTTTCTAGGGAAGCACAGGTTTCCCTGTCTAGATGCTCTAGGTACATCAATGAATTGGAGAGACTGGGCTACGTGCGGAGGAGACCGAGGATTAAGGTGATAAACGAGGAGATGGTATATCTCATCGCGTACGCGCGCCCTCTGAAGTCCTTGAAGATGGTTAACTTTGAGGCCTTAGAAAGGCCTGAGTACCTGATCAAGAAAATAGCCGAGTTAGCAGCTGACGAGCTCTCGTATGCGTACACGCACCTAGCCGGGGCGGAGCTCATAGCACCTTACGTAGTGCCAAACGAGGTCTACGTGTATGTCGCGGAGGAGCAGATAGAGAGATGGAACGAGATCTTAGAGAGAAATCAGATACACCCATCCCAAAAAGGTACCATCCACCTAATCTTTTCCGACCTAAATCCTTTTTACGGCATGCAAGAGATAAGGGGAATCAAGGTGGTTTCAAATTTTCTGCTTTTTTCAGACCTTTACAGTTGCGGGGGGAGGGAGCGCGAGGCCGCCAAGTACTTGGCAAAAGTTGTAGGGCTGGGGGTCTGATGTACGATCCCATGGAGACTTGGGCTTCAAAAAAGATCCTGCTAGAACTTCTTGGCGAACTCGGACCAACCCCAAAGTTCGGTCCTGTGGGCGGGTGGGCGGTACACTTTACGATAAATGAGAATTTTGTTAGAGCCACTGGGCGGGATTTTTTGGGATCGCGCGACATAGATGTCTTTCTCGACTGCAGGGGCAATTTTCCGTTACAGTTTGCGCGCGCCATAAGGAAGATCGGCTTCATCCCTGGCGAATATAGGTTCAGGTACACGCTGATCTTAGAAAGGGATTCCATGAGAAAACTGAGCGAAGACGAGGCAGGAAGGAAACATTCGTTTGAGCTGATTTATGTGTTCCTCGATGTGTTGGGTAATGGGGAAAGTGATGCGGTCGGAGTGTGGCCGAATGAAATCGTCGCAAAAATGATAAAAAGAAAAGCGACGAGGCCCATGACAATTGAGGGGTTGAAAGTTTTTGTTCCGGAGGAGGACTTTCTGCTACTTTTGAAGTTGGATTCCTTCCTGAAAAGGGAGACCAAGGAAAAGAGGATGAAGGATGCGTGCGACATCTACGGTCTGCTTTTCTACTCCTCAGCAAAAATTTTGGAACTACTAAAAAAGGAGGCTTGGAAGGTTGAACTCGCAAGCCGAGGTATCGAGGGGTTGCTTGAGGAGGAGACCTCGGAATTTATAGCGGAAACTCTCTTTGGCAGCGGCCTAAAATCCGGGTTAGTGAGAAGGAACATCCGCCAAATACTAGATGCGTTGTCTTGAAGAGCCAGATATAAAAGAGTAAACTGCATCGAGGGCATAGTGGCGTCTGCAACGAAGTTAGCATTCCCCCGCAACTTGCAACTTAACTCGCGGACCAATCCTGCTTTCATCAGGGGCAAAAATGGTGTAGGAACTCCTGTCTTCACAGGCTTTATTTCACGTCGGCTCCATTGCTTGGGGAGTTTTCTAGCAGGCAAAGTTAAAATTCACACCTATCGCAATTTCACCGCGCGCCCAAGCCTGGAGGACTCGTATATCGCCTGGACCATCTCAACGACCTTCATCCCGTCGTGGCCGCTCGCCATGGGCTGATGTCCGCCTTCCACGCATGAGATGAAATCCTTCAGCTCCAGCTCGTAGGACTGCGGCGGCTCGGCGGAGTAGTCGAAGATCTGGCGCGACCCGTCCTTCGCCGTGAGGACTGTCGTGCTGGTCACTACCCATTTACCACTGTTCACTGCTTTCTCCCCTCTGTTGTCTATGATCACGGATCCCTCGCTTCCGTACATCTCCATGTACATGTACCCCGACCACTCTGTCCACGAAGACTGGATGAACGCCATCCTCCCGTCCTCGGCCCTAAAGATTCCCATGCCGTTGTCCTCCACTTCGATGGGCATGTGGAGCGTCGCGACGTGACCGGTGCACACCGAGAAGTCGCCCATGAACCATCGGAAGAGGTCGAGAATATGGGCGCCG
This sequence comes from Hadarchaeum sp. (SeqCode), assembly GCF_049969415.1. Lineage (NCBI taxonomy): Archaea > Methanobacteriati > Hadarchaeota (SeqCode) > Hadarchaeia (SeqCode) > Hadarchaeales (SeqCode) > Hadarchaeaceae (SeqCode) > Hadarchaeum (SeqCode) > Hadarchaeum sp. (SeqCode). The sequence continues at coordinate 105,634 of NZ_JBMFOX010000001.1, read as the reverse complement.
TTGTCGAGCACCGTCCCTCCTCCCGCCATCTCCCTGTCCACGTTCCAGGTGTGCAGGACCTTCTTTCCGTCGTGTCCGATCCATCCTCTTACGAAGAGAGGTTTTCCTATCGTCCCACTTTCCACGAGTTCTTTGGCCTTCCTCACGTTTGAGAAATACCTGAGGTTTGATCCCGTTTTAAGAAACACACCGTTTTTCTTTGCGGCCTCGACCATCGCCCGCGCCTCTTCAGGGTTCCTAGCGAGGGGCTTTTCGCAGAGCACGTGCTTTCCGGCGTCCATCGCGGCAACCGATATGGGGGCATGGAACTTGTTTGGTGTTGCCACCACCACGCAGTCGAGATTCTTCCTCTTCAGAGCTTCCCGGTAGTCAGTGTGATACTCGCAACCCACGTCTCGGGCCATCTTTGATACCATCTCCTCATTGATATCTACTAAGCAGACAATCCTTGCACCGATTTTCCTTAGCGCGTTCACCCTACGCGACCCGAAGCTCCCGCAGCCGATGACGGCAAAGGACAGGTCGGTCACATTTTCACCTTCTGGCAGATGCAATGGTCTCCGCAATGTACTTGATCTGGTCCTTGGTCAGCGTGTTTCCAGAGGGCAGGTTTATCCCCTTTCTTCCCAGCTCTTCGGCCACCGGGTACCTCTCCCCCGCATACTGCTTCTCGTAGACCGGCTGTAGGTGGATCGGATGAAAGGCCGAGCGGGTGTCGATTCCCTTCTCCTTCAGGTAGACCATGAGGTCATCCCTGCTCATGCCGAAGGAGTCGTCCACAAGTACCGTGTACATCCAGTACACGTTTTTTGCCCAAGGAGCCTCGGGAGGCAGGATTATCCCTTCAACATCCTTCAGTAGCGAATTGTAGAGCATGGCGTTGCGCCGGCGCGTGGCGACGGACTCGTCTATGAGGTCCATCTGGCCCACCCCGATTGCAGCCTGCAGGTTAGTCATGCGGTAGTTGAAACCTATATAGCGGTGGACAAAGCGCTTGGGCTCAAAAGCTTGGTCACGGAGCAGCCGGCACATCTTGGCTATCTCTTCGTTATTGGTGACCACCATCCCCCCCTCCCCCGTGGTGATGATTTTGTTGGCGTAAAAGCTGAAGCAACCGGCATCACCAAGTGCACCCACTTTTTTACCTTTATACTCGGCACCGTGGGCTTCGGCAGCATCCTCGATTACATATAAATCGTGGTTTTTCGCGATCTCGAGGATAGGGTCCATGTCGACCGGGTGGCCATAGGTGTGCATCACCATGATTGCCTTGGTTCGGTCCGTTATCTTTTCCTCAATCTTGGAGGGGTCAATGTTCCACGTCATGGGTTCGGAATCAACGAGGACCGGCTTCGCTCCGGTATAGGTTATCGAGTTGGCGGTCGCGATCATCGTAAATGAAGGGCAGATTACCTCGTCACTCGGGCCAACGCCGATGCTGGCAAGGGCAAGGTGGAGAGCGGCGGTTCCGTTACAGGTCGCAATTCCGTACTTAGCCCCGCAGTACTCGCTGAACCTGCGCTCGAACTCGTCTATGTACTTCCCCTTGGAGGAAATCCAGTTGGTCTTTATACAATCGATAACATACTCAAGCTCTTTCGTTCCCAACTTGGGTTCGCATACAGGTATCATTCAATCTCACTTCCAGACGCAATTAGTTCAGCTGTTTTAATAGCTTTCCTCAGTGCGATAAATTGGATCCCCAATTTGGTATCAATCGAATTCGTTTTATCAGATGCTTGGCATACCGGAGAAAAAGATAAAGTGGGAAAAGGAAGATCATAAATTGGGTGGTCTCGATGGACTGGTTTGAGGATTGGTTCGAACGGCGGCCTTTCTCCAGATTCTTCCGGGAAATCGACCGGGCCATCGAGGAGATGTTCCGGGAGTTCTCGGCGGCGATGCCCAAGGAGTTCATCAAGGAGAAGAAGCTCCCCGACGGTTCCGTGGAGAGGGTCTTCGGCCCCGTCATCTACGGGTACTCGATGACCGTGGGACCGGATGGCAAGCCCCAGATCAGGACCTTCGGCAACCTGAGGCGGGGTCTTCCCTACCCGGCGCCCAGCGCTTACCGTGAACCGCTGGTCGAGGTAATCCCCTCCAAGGAGGAGATCCGGGTGGCCATCGAGCTTCCCGGAGTGAGGAAGGAGGACATCGACCTGCGCGTCAGCGAGGACCGGCTCACCGTTTCGGCAGCGCGTGGCGAGGTCAAGTATTTCAAGGAGGTGGAGCTGCCCGGCAGGGTCGACCCGAAGAGCGCCGAGGCGAGCTACATCAACGGTCTGCTCGACGTCATCCTGAAACGAGCGGAGGAAAAAGGCCCGTCTGGAGAGCGCGTGGTCATAAAGTGACCGACATCAAAAAACGCTGAGGTCAAGGCCGGAGCCATTGAGGCCGTGGCATAGCGGCATTATTGGGAACACCAGTTAATTCATACTTTGCCCCTAATATCAGTAATTTTTATTTTTCCATAAACCCACAATGTATGCGGTGTCTCGATGGTGAAGGTGAAGTGGTGGGGTCACGCCTGTTTTGAGGTCAGCGATGGTAAAACGGTAGTTTTCGATCCGCACAACGGCACGGGCATCGGTCTCGAGCCCCCGCAGGTCAAGGCGGACCTGGTACTGATTTCGCACGATCATTTTGACCATGCCGACGGTGCCAATCTGGTTCTCAGGCCGGGCGGAATTGTGGCGAAGGATTCAGGGGTTAGGACGGTGGGGGAAGTCAGAGTCCGGGGCGTTCGGACGTATCACGATGAGAAGGGCGGAAAGCTCAGAGGCGAGAACACCCTCTATGTCGTGGAGATGGGAGGGCTCAGGATCTGCCATCTGGGTGACCTTGGACATGTGCCCACGGACCGGCAGGTGAAGGAAATCGGCGGAGTGGACCTGCTCTTCGTTCCCGTGGGCGGCGTCTACACGATCGATGCCCGCGGAGCCACGGAAACTCTGGAGAAAATCTCCCCCAGAATAGCGGTGCCGATGCACTACCGGATCCCGGGCCTGAAGGTAGGAATTCACGGGGTGGAGGAGTTTTTGAAGGGGAAGAAAAACGTAAGGCAGGTTAAGTCGAGCCAGTTCGAGATCAAGCCGGAGAATCTACCCGCACAGTCTGAAATCTGGGTGCTTTCCTGGCCGTGAGCTCCGGAGCGCTCCAGCATGATGGGGTTCAGCGCCGTTCAATCCCGCGTATCTGGAGAGAATATCGCGTTTTTAAATCTGTGGGAAAGCGTCGCGGATAGGGGCAATTTTCACCCAACCCCTTTATTGAGCGTTCGGTCGAAAGCGGTTCCTGGGGCATCTCGCCTTTGTCTGCCGGGAGCTCCAAAAGGACGGTGGGAAGACGCCGGTTGAAACGCCTCTGTCTCTGTTTTGGGTAGCGATTTCCCTACCCAGGGGCTTGAAGAGGAACCGGTTATGAAGATGAAGTATCTCTTTTTCTCGAACAGGGAGTAAACCAGAGTTTCCCATTTTTTCAGCCTCCTGAACCTCATCTAAAAAGATGAACTCTGGCTCTTTGCCGTACATCTCTTCGTGGAGCCCCAGCGCGTTGAATACGTCTCCGATTTCCAGGGAGGAAACTGGATAGTCCTCAAAGTTGATGAAGAGATCATCCTCATCGCTGAGGGTTTTTTGTTCCGGATCAGATCATCTAAGAAATAAGTTTTGCCGGCTCTACTCCGGCCGATAACGCAGAAAGTTCTTGACCAGCGGGAACCCAGTTAGCCTCTCCTTGTCCTCAAGGCTTTTTTAGCGACAATTTAACGCCGAGTAGTTTAGTATGGGGGAAACTTTTATACAAATCTTTATCCCTCCACAACTTATTTCAATCTTCGGAGCGAGATGGGCAGCTTCATCCCGTTGTTTTTTCTAATGCAGCTCGAATCCTCCTCTACAGCCGAGCAAGGGACTCACGACCGACCCATACCAGTTGGATTTTTCATCGCCGGGAATGAGGCCCAGGAGGCCAAAGCGTCAGAGATCGGGATTAGAGAAATAGCGCGCTTAGTCAGAAGAGGTGAGAAATGGGGTAATCGGAAAGGCGGGCCCGGTGGGATTCGAACCCACGATCTACAGCTTAGGACGCTGCCGCCCTATCCTAGCTAGGCCACGGGCCCGCTGAGATTCTGTCGCCGCTGCTTATGAATCCGTTAGAAAGTTATTTAAAAGGAGCATTTAAATGATGTTTGAAGTGGTGGTTGAGTGGCAGCGACTAGACCCTTAGGAGCCTTGCTTTGTATCGCTACGGTTGTGGTGGCGATTGCGCACATTTACTTCGGCTACATCAGCGGTGGGCCAAGTGCTTGGGCGCGTAGCGCGTTGGCCTTCGCGCTGCCGGTGACCGCGGGCATCCTCGTGGTCTGCGGTTTGGGATTCTGGCTGGGCTGGATCATGGTGACCACCAAGGAGGCCCCGCCCGCGCCGAAGACATCCGAGGAGAGTCAGCCCGAGAAAGCCGAGTGAACGGTCCACGACTCGTAGCCTTTAAGCGCTGTTCCTTCTAAACTTATTGGGTGTCAATTTGAACTATCGCAGATGGCTCATCGTTGCCTATCTGGTTTCGATGATGGTCCTCTCCGTCACGATACTCATGGTTCCCGGGGAGAAGCATGACACCCTCACCACCTCCGACAGCGGCTGGGTCTACAATGTCGCCGTTGAGATCTTAAATAAGGGCACACTCGTCGACAACAACCCGCTTTCCCATGCCCCCTACGGCTTACCCGTTTCATTCAACGAGCAGCTGCAACCCTTGCTCGCGGTGATGCTCTACCAAGGCGTCCACGCGGTTGACCCGAGCGTAACCCTGATGGATGTGGTCAAGTTCTGGGGGCCGCTGATGTTCGCCCTTTCGCTGATCCCCGTCTTCCTCATCGGCAGGGAGCTGGGAGGGGACGTTGCCGGAGCCGCCGCGGTCTTCTTCGCCGCGACGATGACCGACACCATCTACTGGATGAAGGTGGGCTCTTTCGACCGCGATTGCTTAGTGAATCTTCTCACCCTGACCGCGGCCTTCTTCACCATCAAGGTCTTCAAGGCCTCAAAGGGGGACTTTCTCAAGCAGGCCGTTCTTGCCGGTCTTTCCTTTGGCCTTTTTTCCCTAGCGTGGGCAGGATCCCTCTACTTCGCCGCCGTCCCCCTCGGTGGAGTCATCCTCCTTCTCTTGTTCAGATTTTTTGAGAGGCTGGTTCGCAGATTTTCGGATGTCTTCGGGGCGTTCAAGTCCACCCTCCGGGATCACCTCTGGCCGATAGTCGGGGTGATCATCATGCTGTCGGTGATGAGCGTAATCTACGTGATCCTGGGAAAACAGAGGCCCGATTTCTGGGTCGGTTATTTCCAGATGCTGCTGGGATATCTTAAGATCGGAGGGAGCAGCGGCGTGACTCTGCCAACTTATGCCACCGAGGCTCGAGCCGCAGGGCCTATCACCGAGACGCTGAGCGTTTTCTATAACAATGGCATCCTGACCGTTTTTATGGTTCTCATGTTTGCGCTGGCTCTGGCGAAGTTTTTCTGGTCGAGGAAAAATTGGGAGATCCTGGTCATCGCTTGGCTGGTAGTTCTGGTGGCAATGGTCTACCCCGGGGTGGGCCCGGCCAGGTTCGTTCGCCAGTGGTGGCCGCTGGTCCCGGTCCTCACCGGCGTCGGTTTTGCAGCCCTCCTCAAGCTAATTCAGAGAGCCTATTTCTACCCCTCTGTCGGCCGCTGGCTAAAGGAGGCTGAAAATCCCATCCTCGTGGGTGCTTTGGTCGTCGTCTTTGTTTCACCTTTTGTCGTTAACGCCTACAACTATGCGGGGGCCACGGTCCCCCCGCCCGAGTGGTATGGTCAGCAGGGTCTGGATCAAGGTCTTATAGAAGCCTCCAGCTGGTTAAAGACCAACACCGCGGAGAACTCGGTGGTGGCGGTGGAATGGTCTTATGGCCACTTAGTTGCGGCTGCTGCTAGGAGGCCCACAGTTGTAGATGGTGCGGAGATTTTGGGAGAGATGGGAAAGTGGGAGAACGAGCTGGGAGTGAAGCCCCCGGACTACATCTATACGGTGAATGACTCCACGGGCACCTTCCTCCGGCAGCACTATACCATCAACGGCCGCAGGACCGACATCCAGCGGTTCCCGGGCCTCGACGCCAGTGAACTCGCCTTTTATCTGGAGACCTACCGCGACAACTACGGCGTGAGGATAGACTACCTCATCCTCCACGCCTACCAGTACCTCAGCATGCTGGACACGGTGGCTGGTGACAGCGGTGAGAAAAGCCAGCGGGTCACGCTTGAAGACAACTACCTCGTCTTCCACTTCGCCAGCGAGAACATCCTCTTCAGCTTCGATGATTTCAAGGCCTTTGCCCGCGGCGACGGCGAGAACCGCTACTGCGCCGGCGTCGTCATCTTCTACTATAGCCAGACCGGGGACCTGACCAACTTCCGCTTCAACTTCTGGGAGAACGTCCAGATCCCCCGGGTGCTGCGGATCTACCTGCCCAGCTGGACCAACACCCCCTCGCTGGACCAGATCCTCGCCTTCCTCGGCGAGCCCTATTACACCAGCCCGCCGCTGTACGCGCGCGTCTACGGCGGCTATGCCCCGCTGCCCGATTACCTGAGCCTGGCCTACCTGAGCGGCAACGGCATCGTGGCGGTGCTCAAGGTTAACCACACCGCTTCACCCATTTACCCCACCGGCGGTTCCCTGATCAACGACAGCACCCCGGAGTTCCGCTGGACCTCGGGAATAGGCGCCACGAGGTATGAGTTCGTCCTCGCCCGGGACGAGAATTTCAGCTCCGTCGTCGTTCAGGCCGAGACCACGCAGCCGAGCTACACGCCCGCGGTTGTTTTGGCCGACGGCAGCTACTGGTGGCGCGTCGCCGCCTACAAGGAAGAAAAGCTGCTGGGCTGGTCGGAGGCCGCCAGCTTCACCTTGGACACGGCACCGCCCGTAGCCCCGCAGCTCATCGAACCGCAGGAGGGCGCGGTCTTCTCCCAGTTTGAGCTCACCTTCCGCTGGTCCCCGTCCGAGCCCGGGGCGAGGTATCAGGTACAGGTCTACAACGAGGCCGATCCCGGGCAGCTGTTGGTCGACAACCTGCTGGAGGCGGAGAACCTCGCCTTCACCTTCCAGAACAACGGGGTTTACGTCTGGCGGGTGCGGGCTATCGACTCCGCCGGAAATCAGAGCAGCTGGTCCCAGGGCCGGTTCACCATCAGGTTGCCGCCGCAGCCGCCGACGCTGGTCTCGCCGGAGAAGGACGGGAGCGTCAACACCGCCCAGCCCACCTTCCGGTGGTCGGGAGGCGTGGCCGACAACTTCCGGATTGTGGTCGACGATGACCCCAACTTTGGCTCACCCGAGATCTTCTTTACCCTCGGCCTCGTCCGGAGCTACACGGCGCCCGAGCCCCTGCCTGACGGCACCTATCACTGGAAGGTGGTCTCGGTCGTGGGCTCGCAGCTGGCCTCATCCCCCGTCTGGACCTTAACCATCGACACCATCCCCCCTGAGGCGCCGGAACCGCTGGCCCCATCGAACCACGCCACGCTGACGGAGAACCGCCCCACTTTCTCCTGGTCCAGTGTCCTGGGCGCCGCCAGCTACCGGCTGGTTCTGGACAACGATCAGGACTTCAGTTCGCCGATGCTGGACAACCTGACCAGCGCCACGAGCCTCACCCTGCCGTTTGATTTATCCCCGGGGAGCTACTACTGGAAGGTGTATGCCTTGGACCAGGCCGGGAACGAGAACGCCTCTCCGGTCTGGACCCTCACCGTTGGAGGCGGTTGAGCGTGCAGGCGCCGCGCGGCACCCGGGATCTCTTCGGAGAGGAGCTCCAGAGCATCCGCCACGTCATGCGCCGGATGGAGGAGGTCTTCAAGCGCTACGGCTACGAGGAGATTGAGACGCCGATCTTCGAGCACCTCGAGCTCTTCACCAAGAAAAGCGGCTCCAGCGTGGTGAGGCAGCTCTACGCCTTCAAGGACAAGTCGTCGCGCGACCTCGCCCTGCGGCCCGAGATCACCGCCCCTGTGGCCCGGGTCTACATCCAGCGGCTCCGGTCGCGGCCGAAGCCGGTGAAGCTCTACTACTTCGGCAGCTGCTTCCGCTACGAGGAGCCGCAGTCGAAGCGCTGGCGCCAGTTCCTCCAGTCCGGCGCGGAGATCTTGGGCACCGCCGACCCCGCCGCCGACGCCGAGATCGCCGCGCTGACCGGTCACGTCATGGAGGATCTCGGCTTCGCGGATTTCGAACTCAGGCTGGGCCACATCCGCCTGTTGCGCGAGCTCCTCTCCCACGCCGGGGTGAAGGGTGAAGCTCAGGACCCCATCCTCAGGGCGGTGGATTCCAAAGAGGAGAAGCGGATCAGCGAGGAGATCGGAAGGGCCGGGATCAAGCCCGCGGAGGAAAAACTGTTCCGGGAGCTCATTTCCCTGCGCGGTGAGGTTTCGATTCTGGAGCAGGCGGCACCGCTGCTCCGGAAGATCCCAAGGGCCACGGCGGCGCTGCAGAACCTCCGGGCCATCATCGGCTACCTCCCCTCGCTGGGCGTCAAAAACTTCTCCCTGGATCTGGGCATCGCCCGCGGCCTCGATTACTACACCGATTTCGTCTTCGAGGCCTACCTGGGCGGGGTCCAGGTCGCGGGCGGCGGCCGCTACGACGAGCTGGTGGAGCAGCTCGGGGGTGAGCCCACGCCCGCGGTTGGGGTCGCCTTCGGAATCGACAGGATCGCGCAAACTTTGCTGGAGCGCGGCATGGTTCCGCTCCGGGACCGCCTGGACTGCCTGGTCCTGCCGGTGAACGAGGAGGTCCGCGCCGAGGCGATGAGGGTGGTCACCGAGCTGCGCCGCGCCGGGCTGGCGGCGGACATCGACCTCGTAGGGCGGAAGTTCACCAAGGCGATGGAATATGCCAACGCCATCGGGGTGAAGCGGGTCGTCGTCGTTGGGCCCAAGGAGCTGAAGCAGGGCCGGGTCATCCTCAAGGACATGATCACCGGGGAACAGGAGGTTGTCCCCCGCGAGGAGCTGCCGCGAGCACTAAAATCTGAAGCCTAATTTCTCGAACTTTTGCTTCAGCACCAGCGAGTCCTGCTCCAGCACCGGTGACTCCGAGATGATCGTGATGTCGAGGTTTCTCCTCAGGACCTCCCGGACCAGCGGGTCCACGGGCGGCTGGTCGAAGGAGATCGGCAGGTGGCGCCGCTCGTTCCCCGCCCCGGGAACTTTCGCCGGCGTCCACTCCATGCTGGTGAAGTGGGTGTGCAGGTGCTTCAGCTTTAACGGCTCGAGCTGGTCAAAGATCCTGCCGTAGTCTATTTTCCCCGCGTTCCTGGCCCAGAGGTGGGCGAAGTCGACGACGGGCTCGCAGCCGCGGATTTCCTTGCAGAGCCTCACCAGCTCCTCGAGGGAGCCGAAGGCGCTGACCTTGCCCGTGGTCTCATGGCCCAGCGCCACCCCCTTGATGCCCATCGACTTCATCCTATCCAGCATGTCTCGATCGGCTTCCTTCACCATCTCGTAGGCCGCCTCCGGGGTGAGCGACCCGTAGAAGCCCGGGTGAAAGACCGCGATCCGGGCGCCCATGTGGTAGCAGCGCTCCACGGAGTCGAGGATGCGCTTTTTCGAGGCCTCGAGCTTCCTCTTGTCGGTCGAGCAGAGGTTGATGAAGTAGGGGCAGTGGACGGAGAGCTCGACCTTCAGCTCCCGGGCGAGCCGGCCCACCTCCTCCGCGGTCTGGTTGCTCATCGCCACGCCGCGGACGAACTCGATCTCCATCGCGTTCAGCTTCAGCTCGGCGACCCGCCTCAGGCCGCCGAGGGTGCTGCGGTCCTTGCTCGAGATTGGAACTCCGGCGGGGCCTAAATATATCATGGTCTCCAAAACCCTTATGGCGGCGGAGAAAAAAGCTTCCGCTGGTGGCGTCGGGATGCTGAGCCGGATCCGCGAGAGGGCGAAGGGCTGGATAACTCCCTTGGCCAGGGTTTTCGCCCGCAGCGGCCTGACCCCGAATATGCTCACGATGGTGGGGCTGATCTTCGGCGTCGTCGCGGCCCTCCTCTTCGCCTGGGGCGAGCAGCTGCTTGCCGGAGTGCTGCTGCTGGTGGCGGGATTTTTCGACGTCATCGACGGCGCCGTGGCCCGGCTGCTGCAGAAGGAGACCGCCTTTGGTGGAGTGCTGGACTCCGTCGTCGACCGCTACGTGGACTTCCTCCTCTACGCCGGCATCAGCTACGCGTTGATCAACCACCGGATTGCCGAGCCTGAGATCCTGCTGGGCTGGGGCTGGGCCTGGTGTCTGCTGGCGATTGCGGGCAGCTTCATGGTCAGCTACACCCGGGCCCGGGCCGAGGCCGCGGGCTCGGGGCGGCTGGACGTGGGGTTTGCCGAACGGGCGGAACGGATGATCATCCTGGCGATCGGAGCGCTGCTGGGATTGACCCCCTACGCGGTGGTCGTTATCGCGGTGATCGCGAACCTGACCGTCGTGCAGCGGCTGTGGGTGACGCGGCAGCGGCTGCACTAGGCGGCGAGCTTAGTGTAGGTCTCCTTGAAGTAGTCTATCGCTTCCTGGAGGAGCTCTTCCCCCTTCTTGGTGATCTTGTAGTACTTCCGCGCCGGCTTGCCCCGCTGCTCCTTCCAGGACACCGTCACGTAGCCGCCCTTCTCCAGGCTGTAGAGGACGAGGTAGGAGGTCACCGTGGGCGGTTTCCAGCCGAACCTTTTCTGGGCCTCCTGGCGCAGCTCATAGCCGTACATGGGCCGCTCCTTGAGCAACTTGAGGAAATAGGGCCAGATCATCTCGGTCGTGGTCTTGCGCTTTATCCTCGCCATGGCCATAGGAAGGACCAGAATTAAATGGTCAGCAACCCTTAAATAGTTAATTTTTTAGATATATTTCAGAGGTTGAAATATGGTTGTAACAAATTTACATTGCGAGAACTGCGGCTACGAGTGGCGGCCGCGCGGGTCGCCGCTGCGCTGTCCCTCCTGCCATTCCCGGCTGGGGGAGACGAAGGCCCGCCGGTGGAAGCTCGCCGGGAGACGGTTGACGCAGCTCCTGGCCTCCCGCGGCTGGCGGCCCGGGGGCCCCGAGGGAAGGCCGATCGACGTCCTCGTGGAGAGGGAGGGGAAGCGGCTGTTCCTCGATGTCAAGTCGGGGGAGAACTACCTCATCAGGGGCACCCAGCTGGAGGAGCTGCTCCGGCACCGTGGGGGGAACGCCGAGGTGGGCCTGGCGCTGGAGAGGGGCGGGAAGTTCTACCTCTTCAAGTTGGTTGAGGTGCTGGGGTGATGGTGTGGCGGAGATAAGGTTGGCCATTGTGGGCGTGGGCAACTGCGCCTCGTCGCTGATCCAGGGTTTGGAGTACTACAAGCATGCCAAGGAGGACCAGTTTGTCCCCGGACTGATGCACGTGAACTTCGGTGGCTACCACATCCGCGACATCAAACCCGTCGCCGCCTTCGATGTCGATGCCAATAAGGTGGGTCGGGACCTCTCTGAGGCCATCTTTGCTCCACCCAACTGCACCAAAAAATTCTCCGAGGTGCCGAGGCTGGGCGTGGAGGTCAAGCGTGGTCCGGTTTTGGACGGTCTCGGCAAGTACCTAAAGCCGGTTGTTCCCGTGGACCCAACGCAGGAGCCCGTGGACGTGGCCGAGGAACTCAGGAGGGCCAAAGCCGACATCTTGGTGAGCTATCTCCCTGTGGGTAGCTATGAGGCCTCGCGCCACTACGCCCGGCAGGCGATCGAGGCAGGCTGCGGCTTCATCAACTGTATCCCTGAGTTCATCGTTTCCGGAAAGGAATGGGGTGAGCGCTTTAAGAAGGCCGGGCTGCCCTGCGCCGGCGACGATATCAAGTCGCAGGTGGGGGCGACGATACTGCACCGGGTCCTGGCCAAGCTCCTGATCGATCGCGGGGTCAAGCTGGAGGAGAGCTACCAGCTGAACATCGGTGGCAATACGGACTTCCTGAACATGCTCGAGGAGGAGCGGCTGAGCTCGAAGCGGGTGAGCAAGACCGAGGCGGTTTCCAGCCAGGTCCCCTACGAGGTGCCGCTCCGGATCGGGCCCAGCGACTACGTCCCCTTCCTCAAGGACAACAAGGTCTGCTACATCTACCTGCGCGGGCGCAAGTTCGGTGACATCCCGCTGACGATCGACGTCAAGCTTTCGGTCGAGGACTCGCCCAACTCCGCCGGCGTGGTCATCGACGCCATCAGGGCGGTGAAGCTGGCGCTCGACCGCGGCATCGCCGGGCCGCTGATCGGGGTCTCCGCCTACTTCTTCAAGCACCCGCCGGTCCAGATACCCGACGAACGGGCGAGGCAGGCGGTGGAGGATTTCATCGCGGGAAGGAGGGATAATTGATGGCACCGGATGTTGTGGTTGTGGGACATGTGGCGCTGGACGTGAACGTCTTTCCCTGGGGTGTGGTGGAGAACGTCCTCGGCGGCGCACCGACCTACTCCGGGCTGCAGTTCGCCGCCCTGAAGCTGGAGGTGGGCCTCGTCTCCAAGGTGGGCATCGACTTCACCGAGAAGTTCCCGCCCATCTACCGCAAGCTCGGACTGGACACCGAGGGGATCTACGTCGCCGGAGAGCACACGACCACCTTTGAGAACACGTACGATGAGCAGGGTAACCGGACCCAGGTCTGCAAGCATGTGGCCCCGCCGATAACCCCTGCGGATGTCCCGGGCAGCTACCTGGATGCGAAGGCCTTTTACGTTTCACCGATCGCCAACGAGATCACTCCGGAGCTGTTGAGGTTCATCAAGAGGGAGTCCAACTTCGTGATGCTTGACCCGCAGGGGATTCTGCGGGTTATCGGAGCCGATGGCCGGGTTGGGGTCAGGCCTAGGGACCTTTCCGAGTTCCTCAGGCACGTTGACATCGTCAAGCTGGGGAGGGAGGAGGCGGTGGTTCTCCGTGGGAACGTCGAGGAGGGCATGCGCAGCGTTCAGGAGATGGGGCCGGGGATCGTGATCGTCACTCGGGGTGGCGAGCCCACGTTGGTCCTGAGCGGCGAGGGCTTTACCAGGATTGACCCGCTCAAGGTCGGGGTCAGGGACATGACGGGGGCGGGTGATGTATTCGGGGCGGCTTTTCTCACCCGGTACTTGGCCACGCGGGACGTTATGGATGCGGCGAAATTTGCTACCGCAGCCGCAGGGTTGAAGATCAGGTACAAGGGGCCCACGGGCTTTCCCACCGAGCCGGAGATTCTGGAGGCCGTTCAGCGCTTGGGTTGATGGTGAGGACTGAGGTTAATCCACCTCGCCTGAAAAATCAGGACGTTGACTTTACGGCGCTGGAGGAGAACGGCCAGGTTCAGCGCTTTCTCGAGAGTTTTCGTGCCGTAGACGCTTCGCTGGATGAAAGTTGCTCCCTCGGTTTTTATCCTCCGGTAAAATCTGCCCGGTTCCGATCTGATGCCGGGTTTGTCCCAGATGACCAGGTATTTTATTTTATCAAGACGCATAGCGCTCCGCCGTGATTTTGGTGGAGGCGTTATAAACAGGAACGAAACATTCGCTGGCTGGTTCAGAATTTTCGACGCAAATTCTGGCCAGTTTCAACGGCTTTGTGGAATTTTGAGGAATATTGGCGAAGTTGGGTGAGCGACGCATATACGTCCACCCAGGGGTGAGCGACGCATATACGTCCACCCAGGGGTGAGCGACGCATATACGTCCACCCCCTGCCAAAAATTCTTAGTAAGTTTTAGCCAAAAGCGCGTTCCCGGTGGCCGGATGGTCGCAGATCGGGCATCTGGCATCCTGCGCCGGCCTGTTGTCGATCTCCTCCCCGAGCATCTCCGCCTCGACCTTTTCCGCCAACTGTTTGCCGCAAGATTCGCGACCGCACCACGGGACCCTGACGATGCCCCCCTGTTTTTTCAGCAGCTCCTTGGCCGATTTCAGGTCCGCGGCAACACGGACCGATTCCTCGAGCATTTTTTTGGCCCGCCCGCGGAGGTGTTCGGCAATCTGCTGCAAAATCTCCTCCACCTGAGTTTGCAGTGAACTTCTGGCGACGGTGATCTTCTCACCCGTGTCGCGGCGCACGGCGGTGACCTGCTCCTTCTCCACATCCTTGGGCCCGATCTCGAGCCTGAGCGGCACCCCCCGCCGCTCCCAGTGGTAGAACTTGTTGCCCGGGCGGAGGTCGCGATCGTCGAGGTGGGCCCGGATGCCCGCGGCCGTGAGCTCTTCCTTCACCTCGGCAGCAACCCTCTCCACCGGAGTTTCCTTTTCCTTGAACGGGATTGGTATGACCACCACCTGGATCGGGGCCACGTGCGGCGGCAGGCAGAGGCCGCCGTCATCGCCGTGGGCCATGATCGTCGCCGCTACCGCTCGCTCCGAGATGCCGTAGCAGGTCTGGTAGACGTGGTGGTGCTTGCCGTCCACCCCCTCATACTTCAGCCCGTAGACCTTGGCAAAGTTCTGCCCCAGGTTGTGAATGGTGCCGATCTGCAGCGCCTTCCCGTCCGGGGTGACGGTGTCGAAGGCGATGGAGTAAACGGCGCCCGCAAATGTGTCCCAGGGCGGCCTCTTGCTGATCACGTAGGGGACGCCGAGTTCCTCGTAGAATCTCCGGTAAATTTCGATGGCCTCTCTGACCTGGGCCTCGGCCTCCTCGGCGGTGGCGTGGGCGGTATGGGCCTCCTTGAAGGTGGTGACCTCGCGCAGCCGGATCAGTGGCTTGGTCATCTTGGTCTCATAGCGAAAGACGTTGACGACTTGGTAGACCTTGATCGGGAGGTCGGCGTGGGTCCGGATCCAGAGGGCGAACATTGGATACATGGAGGTCTCCGAGGTCGGGCGCAGGGCCAGCCTGACGTCCAGCTTCTGGTGTCCGCCGTGAGTCACCCAGTAGACCTGTCCCCCGAAGCCCCGGATGTGTTCGGCCTCCTTCTGGAACAGCGTCTCCGGGATCAGCAGCGGGAAGAGCACTTCCTCGTGTCCGGAATCCTCATGGAGCCGCCTCAGGAGCGAAAAAACCAGATTGCGGAGCTTCATCCCGTAGGGCCTCCAGACGTACAGCCCCTTCACCGGATAGCGGGTGTCCATGATGTCCGCCTCCTGCAGGATGTCGCTGAACCAACCGCTGAAATCCTGCCGCCAGCGCTCCCTCCTCACCAAGCCACCACCCTCCGATAATCGCCGTCTGAGCTTTAAGTAATTATTGAGGCCACCGGGTGGGAAAAATCCCGCCGCAGAATTCTAATCCACGTCCCAGCCGATGATAGCTAGATCGAAGTTGGTGACCAGCCCGACCAGGTTCCCCTCCCTGTCGATGACCGGTATTCTCCGCAGCCGTTTGTTTTTCATCAGCTTTACCACGTCCAGCACCGTGGCGTCGTTGTAGCAGGTCACCACCGACTTGGTCATCACATCCTTGGCCTTGATCTTCTTAGGGTCCTTCCCCTCGTAGACGACCTTCCTGATAACATCGCGGAAGGTGATCAGTCCCTTCAGCTTGCCCGCCTTGGTCACGGGAAGGCACTCAACGTTTTTGTTTATCATCTTCTTGACCATGCTGAAGACGGGCTCCTCGGTTTCAACGGTGATGACATTTTTGGTCATGATTTCCTCAACCGGGACCGTGCCGATATTAGGAGCTCTAGCATTACCCACAACCTCTCTCATCCCATCACCATCCTCCAAAAGCCCATTGTCTTTATCGTCTTAGGATTACTTAAACTCGCTCTTTGTAGTACTCCAGAAATGTCTTCAGCGACCGGTCATAGGTCCGCTCGATCTCCGGTGGGAAGAGGCAGGCGGGTAGCTCCTGCATCTCCCAGTGATACCTGAGGCACTCGCAGCAGATGCCCTTTCTCGGGCAGGGTTCGTAGGTGCAGCTGCAGTCCTGTTTGTTCTTCTCCAAGTTGCAAGGCCTCTTCATGGGGCTCACAAAAGTAAACCGATTTTCGGGATTAAAATTTTGTCGGCCCGGGTCAACAGGTCAGCGTTTCGTGCCCTTCGGCCTTCACCAGCACCGTGTCCTCCCAGCGGGCCCCGCCGACTCCAGGGATGTAGATGCCGGGCTCGACGGTGAGGACCATCCCCTTGCGGAGGATGTCCCGCGAGGAGGGATACAGGCTCGGAGCTTCATGTATCTCCAGCCCCACCCCATGCCCGGTGCCGTGATTGAAGAATTTGGCGTAGCCCGCCCGGCGGATTGTTTCTCGGGCCGCGGCATCAACCAGCTTCGCCTTCACGCCATCCTTGATTTTCCTCAATGCGGCGCGCTGGGCCGCCTTGACCGTCTCCAGAATCCGGAGCTGCCTTCGGTTCGGTGAAATCGCAAAGGTCCGCGTCATGTCGGAAGTATAGCCGTTAAATATCGCGCCCAAGTCCACGACGACGAGTTCCCCCTCCTTCAGCTTTCTCGAGGTCGCGGTTGAGTGGGGCAGCCAAGAATTGTCTCCCGAGGCCACGATGGTCGGGAAGGGTGTGCCCTCGGATCCCGCCCGCCTCATCCTGTACTCCACCTCGGCAGCAATCTCCAGCTCAGTTACACCGGGCTCGATCAGTTCCGCGGCCCGGTTCATCCCCAGCACCGCTATTTCCGCTGACCGCCGCAGCAGTTTCAGCTCCTCAGGGGATTTTATCATCCGCAGCTCTTGCATGACCTCGGGAGACCACAGATAGCTGGCCTCGTGGCAGCGGCGGATTTTCCGGATAAAGTTCCTCTCCCCGCTGTCGTACCCCACCGCCCGGGCACCGATTTCCTCAAGAACCTCGGCCAAGAGTTGCCACAGTTCCAGGAAGTAGACCCTCTCGCCGCGCTGCAGCGGCGCCCTCCAGCTGGAAAAGGCCCGAATGTCCCTGATTCGGCTCTCGCGCCGGGCCCGCTCCAGCTCCAGCCGGCTGCACACCAAAACCGGTTCAGCGTCGGCCGGCACGATCACCGCCTTGGCAGCAGTGGTAGCAGCCAGGTAGCGGGTGTTGCTGATGGCGAGGTAGGCGTCCAGCCCGCGCCTGCCGAGTTCTTCCCTTAGCCTCTCAATTTTTTTCACACCAGACCCATCAATGAGTCAGTTTTCCCGATAAAATAATGAGCGGTTGCTCGTGGCTTATAAATGACCGGCGCCAAAATCATTGGCGGGTCGCTTGGTAACAGTTCAATCCGTGTTCGACAACGACGTCAATCTGGACCTCGTCACGCTTCGGGTTGTCCTCAGCAGGCATCCGGAGATGGCTAGGCTGGAGCGGCTGGATCAGGCCGTGGTCGCCGCGGTCGCCGAGCCGGATTTCGTCCTCGCGGGGAGATATGGTGAGAACCTCGCAGTCAAGAGAACGGGTGATGGACCCTCCCGCGGCGGATGGCTGGTGGTCCCCTACCGCGAGGGCGAAGGCGTCAGCACGGTCTTTGTGACGAAGAGAATGGAGAAAATGTTGGAACGGAGGCTAATTCTGTGGAAGCGGTAATAAAAAACGTTGAGGACATCGATGTCCTTTACGACCGCGCCCAGGATGTCCTCTACCTCAGCTTCGGCGGCATCTCCACGGCGGATGATTCAGAGCTGACGGGAAAGGACATCATAATCAGGTATCGCAAGCGCCGGATCGTCGGCCTCACGGTGCTGGAGTTCTCCAAACGGGTTGATCGAAAGTTGTAATTTCCCTCTTGCTCTGGCTAATAATCTGTGCTATTTATTTAGCGAGACTATCATTATTGGGGATAATTTTTGAAGGCGGCATTGATCGTAATCGATATGATCCACGACTTCGTGACGGGGAAGTTTGGCTTCAAGGGCGCGCTGGAGATCGTGCCCCGGATACAGCAGCTCCTCGCCTCCGCCCGGGCGCGGGGGGTCCTCGTGATTCACGCGCGCGACGCCCATCGACCCGGAGATCCCGAGCTCCGCATCTGGGGAGAACACGCGATGGCTGGCAGCAAGGGCTCGGAGATAATTCCGGAACTGAAGCCGATCAAGGGCGAACCCATCATCTCCAAACACACCTACGATGTCTTTCAGGTCCCGAGGCTGAGAAAGCTGCTCCGGGAAAAGGGTGTGGAGGTGCTGGTGCTCACCGGAGTGGTCACCGAGATCTGCATCCAGCACTCCGCCGCCGGGGCCTTCTTCAACGGCTACAAGGTGGTGATTTCTGAGGACGGCGTGGCCTCCCCGGACAGACGAGCCAAAGAACGCTCTCTGGATTACATGCGAAAGATCTACGGCGCGAAAATCACAAATTCCCAGGAGATAATCAAGGGGTGGGAAAGATGAGGACCTTCAACGTGGCCTCGGATGAGGAGATAAAAAAGGGCGCGACCACCGACATCTACTTCGTCCGGACGAGCCAGGTCTTGAAGGCAAAGGGCTTGGAAGGAACGAGGGTCGTGGCCGAGGTGACGGCGGGTGGTCTACCCGAGAACTGGCCTTGGGGCGTCATCTGCGGCTTGGATGAGGTGGCCACCCTCTTCGAGGGCTGTCCAGTCGATGTCCAAGCGATACCCGAGGGAACCATTTTTCATCCGCATGACCATTACGGGAACAGGTTGCCGGTCATCGTCATCGAGGGCCCTTACGGAAATTTCTGTGAGCTGGAAACGCCGATGCTGGGTCTGATCTGTCAGGCGTCGGGCGTGGCCACCATGGCCGCCCGGCTGCGAAAGCTGGCCTGGGGAAAGCTGCTGGTTTCCTTCGGCATCAGGCGCGTGCATCCCGCGCTGTCACCGATGATAGACCGGGCCGCTTACATCGGTGGCTTCGACGGGGTCTCCAGCCTCTCCGGCGCCAAGAGGATCGGGAAGGAACCGATGGGCACCATGCCCCATGCACTCATCATTGTCTTCGGCGATCAGGTGAAGGCGTGGAAGGCCTTTGACGAGGTGATCCCGCGCCAGGTGAACCGGGTGGCGCTGGTGGACACCTACTTTGACGAGAAGGCCGAGGCCATCATGGCCGCGGAGGCCCTGGGCAAAAACCTCTGGGGAGTCAGGTTGGATACGCCGGGTTCAAGGAGAGGAAATTTCGCCGAGATTATCCGGGAGGTCAGATGGGAGCTTGACCTTCGCGGCTATCGCCACGTGAAGATATTGGCCTCGGGCGGGATAAACGACCGGAACATCACCGAGCTGGTGAAAGCCGGGGTGGACGGCTTTGGAATTGGAACTTCCCTGAGCAATGCCCCGACGATAGATTTCGCGATGGACATCGTCGAGATAAATGGAAGGCCCGTGGCCAAGCGGGGAAAGCTGGGTGGGAGAAAGCAGGTGTGGAGATGCCGTAAATGTCTGGAGGACGTGGTTCTCCCCGCCGGGGCACGGCCACCGCGTTGTCCCGTTTGCGACGGTAAAACTTCACCGCTGCTGCAACCGCTGATAAAGAAAGGGAAGATCGTCGCTGGAGAGGAATCGGTCGACAAGATAAGGTCTTATGTGCTGTCGCAGCTAAATAGAATCCCAATGGTGGATTAAATGGACGGAAGATCGGCGAGGGAGCTACTGGCCAAGGCGAAGAGGATTGTGGTCAAGATAGGCACCAGCAGCATCACTGATGAGAAGCACCGGTTGGACCCGGAAAAGATTGGCCGTCTGGTCTCCAACGTGATGGGGCTGCGGACGCGGGGTAAGGAGGTCATCCTAGTCTCTTCCGGAGCCATCGGAGCCGGCATCGGGCGCCTCAACCTCAACGGCCGGCCCAAGGGAATCCCCGCGTTGCAGGCGACCGCGGCGGTGGGTCAAGGTATGCTGATGCAGGTCTACTCCAAGTACTTTGGCGAATATCAGCAGCCGGTCGCCCAGATTCTGCTGACGGCGGAGGACTTCAACGACCCCAGGCGCTACCGGAACTTTAGAAACATGCTCTCCACCCTGATGAAGTGGGGCGTGGTCCCGATAGTCAACGAAAACGACAGCGTGGCCTCAGATGAGATCAGGCTGGGTGACAACGACATCCTCTCCGCCTATGTTGCGATAGGTGCTTCGGCCGACCTGCTCGTGATACTAACCGATGTCGATGGCCTTTATATGGGCTACTCCGGGAAGGGCAACCGCGGCAAGCTGATTACTACAGTTGACGGAACCGCGGACGTGGAGCGGTACGTGGCCAGGTCCTCCCGTGGCTTCGGCGGCATGCTCACCAAGATCAAGGCGGCCCGAATGGCGACCGCGAAGGGCATCCCCGTGGTAATCGCCAGCAGCAGCGAGGATAAGGCTCTGGAGCGGATTTTGGATGGGGAGGAAATTGGAACCCTGTTTCTTCCGGTGAGATGAAGATGGGTGAGGTCATCAAAAAAGCGGCCGCGGCCAGAAGGGCGGCGCTGCAGCTGGCCAACATCGCCACCGAGGTCAAGAACGAGGCCCTGCTCGGGATCGCCTCGGCCATCTGGGAGAACAGAGAGGAGCTGTTGCGGGCCAATGCCGTGGACCTGAGGGAGGCCGAGGATCTTCTGAAGAGCGGCCGCATTTCGATGGCGTTAGTCCAGCGGCTCAAGCTTTCCGAAGAAAAGCTGCGGGACATCTCCAAGATGGTTCAGAGCGTCGCCAAGCTGGAGGATCCGGTGGGCCGAACCCTTTATGCGGTTGAACTGGATCAAGGCCTGGAGCTCTACAAGGTTTCCTGCCCCATCGGCGTCATCGGGGCGATATTTGAGTCCAGGCCCGATGTGCTGCCGCAGATATCAGCGCTTTGCCTGAAATCCGGAAACGCGGTGGTGCTCAAGGGGGGCAGTGAGGCCCGGCGTTCGAACGAGGCCTTCTTCAGGGTCATCCGGGAAGCCAGCGAGAGTGCCGGGATTCCGGAGGGATGGGTGCAGCTGATTGAGGCCAGAAGCGAGGTCAGAGAACTGCTGAAGCTGGATGAGTACATCGACCTGCTGGTGCCCCGGGGGAGCAAGGAGTTCATCAAGTACATCCAGGCCAACACCCGCATCCCCGTGCTGGGTCACGCCGAGGGGCTCTGCCACATCTACGTGGACGCCGACGCCGACCTCGAGAAGGCGGTGAAGATCTGCTACGATGCCAAGGTCCAGTATCCGGCCGTCTGCAACGCGGTGGAGACGATACTGGTTCACCGTGCCATCGCCGAGCCGTTTCTGAAGCTGCTGGGTAAACGTTACGCTGAGGCCGGGGTGGAGATCAGAGGTGATGAAAGGGTGAGAAAGATCCTTCCCCAGGCCAAACGCGCCACGGAGAAGGACTGGCGTACCGAGTATCTGGATCTGATCATCTCGATTAAAATCGTCGACAGCATCCAGGAGGCCATCGATCACATCAACACCTACGGCTCCAAGCACACCGATGCCATCGTGACTGAGAACGGGAAAAATGCCCTGCGCTTTCTCACCGAGGTCGACTCCTCCAGCGTAATGCTCAACGCCTCGACCAGGTTCAGCGATGGCTACCGCTACGGACTCGGGGCCGAGGTCGGCATTTCCACCGGCAAAATCCACGCCCGCGGCCCGGTGGGACTGGAGGGACTGACCACTTGGAAATACTACCTGCTCGGCGAGGGCCATGTGGTCGCCGATTATGTGGGGGCGAAGGCCAAGCCTTTTACCCACCGTCCGTTGAAAAAAAGATGGCTCGATGTGGTGCAGAAGTTCTAGAGGCCGGTGATCGCTTGAAGTTCCGAAAGGTCGTGGTGGGCGGTACATTTGACTACTTGCACAATGGACACCTCGCCATCATCTCCAAGGCCTACGAGGTTGGGGAGCAGGTCACCGTAGGCATCTGCTCTGATGAGATGCGGCAGCTGCTCCAGAAGGATTCCGCCGGCGTCCAGCCACTGGCCATCAGGCTGTGGAGGCTTCTGAATGAACTGCATAGTCGGGGCTGGCTGGGGCGCACGGAGATCACCATCCTGTCGGACCCCTACGGAACCGCGGTCAGTGACCGGAACATTGACGCGATAGTCGTCAGCCCGGAAACGCGGAAGAGGGCCGAGGAGATAAACAGGATCAGGATTTCGAAGGGCCTGAATCCCTTGGAGATAGTGGAGGTGCCCTTCGTCCTAGCCGAGGACGGCAAGCCGATCTCATCCCTGAGGATCCGCTACGGTGAAATCGACCCGCACGGCAAAAGGCTGAACCACTCCACAATTTAGCGACTAAGCTTTAAATTGCGGACCAAACAACGTTTAACCGCGAGGGAATGTAGCGGTGAACTCATGCACCCCTCAAAGGATATTTTAGGCACAAAGGGCTTCGAGCTCAAGGGCAAAAGGATTGCCCTCTGCATCACGGGCAGCGTCGCCGCCGTGAAGTGCCCTGAGCTGGCCCGGGAGCTGATGCGCCACGGGGCCGAGGTGCGTGCCTGCATGTCTCCGCAGGCCACCGAGCTGATAACCCCGGAGCTGATGCACTGGGCCACCGGTAACGAGGTCGTCGTCAAGCTGACCGGCAGGCTGGAACACGTGGAGCTGGCGGAGTGGGCGGATCTGATTTTGGTCGCTCCCGCCACCGCCAACACCATCAGCAAGATCTACTCTGCCATCGACGACACCACCGTGACCTCCGTCGTCTCGGTGGCCCTTGGGTTGAAAAAGCCCGTGGTGGTGGTTCCCGCCATGCATGCCTCGATGTTTGCCCATGAGCTCCTCCAGCAGAACTTGGCGCGGCTTCGCTCAGTTGGAGTTCAAGTTCTCGGTCCCAGAATTGAGGAGGGCCGGGCGAAGATAGCCGAAGTTGCCGAGATAGTTCAGTTTGTCATTGGAGCACTGGGGCCTCGAGACCTATTCGGCCGGAGGGTTTTGGTCACGGCGGGACCCACCTTCGAGCCGATAGATCCCGTCAAAGTCATCGCCAACAGGAGCTCGGGAAAAATGGGCCTGGCCGTGGCCCGCGCGGCGGCAGCGCGGGGGGCCGACGTGGTCCTCATTTATGGCCCGGGAACCGAAGTCCCGCCGGCAGGAGTGAGGGTGATTCGGGTGGAGACGACTCAGGAGATGCGAGACGCCTTTATCAGGGAGCTGGAGCTGCAGCCTGACATCGTGGTTTCCGCGGCGGCACCTCAGGATTTCGTCGTGGAGAGTCCATCAGGGCGCAAGCTCAGGCACACCGAGCCAGTGACGCTGAGACTGGTACCCGCCCCCCGGGTCCTCTCGGGAGTCCGAGAGCGATCTCCTCACTCCTTCGTGGTTGGTTTCAAGACGGAGCACAACGTCAGCGATGAGGAGCTCCTTCGCGCCGCCGAGGCCAAGCTGAGCGAGGGACTTGATTTGGTGGTGGCAAATGACGTTGGTCGGCCGGGCGCGGGCTTCGGCACCGACACCAATGAGGTCTTGATCGTCACGAAGTCGGGCTGGAGAAAGATGAAGGCGACGAAGGTGGAGATTGCGGGCGTAATCTTGGATCTAGCCATTGCCAAATCCTGAGATGCTGGTGATCGAGCTGGCAGGATTGAAATCACGAAAGCAGAATTCAAGCGCGTCAGTTTTTGTCCCGGCGCACATTTCCGGTTTTTTTCAGCCCTGTGACGCCGGCACGCCGGAGAGAACCGGATCCAGGAACTGTGGCCCCTGTTTGAATCTCGGGGTGATGACCAAAGTTGAAGTTGAAAACTCAGACCGGACTGAAGTGAGGGTGTTCATCGACGGCCGGCCAGCGCCAAACGCCCAGACTACGCTGGCGGTGGTCAAGCAAATTCTGAACCGGGTTGCAGGCAACTTTCGAGTCAAGGTAGAACATCGCTGCCAGGTCCCGGTGGGCGCAGGATATGGGGCGAGCGGGGCCGGGGCCTTAGGAACCGCCTTTTCCCTAGCCCAGGCCTTGGGGTTGCGGTTTTCTAGGGCCCAGCTGGTAGCCGCGGCCCACGTGGCCGAGGTCCTCTGCTACACGGGGCTGGGTGATGTTGGCGCGCAGGCTTTCGGAGGGCTGGTCATCGGAATTGAGCCCGGAGCGCCTCCCTTTGGAAGATGGAGGAGGATAAGGGTGCCTCGCGGGGTTAAAGTTGTCTGCGCCACGTTGGGCCCCATCCCCTCAAAGGATCTTTTGAGCGAAGCCGAATTCAGAAGTCGCGCCCGAGAAAAGGGAACTCTGGCCTTAAATAAAGTTCTAGCGCGTCCGGATATCCTTACCTTCATCTCCGCCTCGAAGGAATTCGCCGAGAATCTGGGACTCCTCGATGGTGAGCTGATGGACTTGATTAGAACAGCGGAGAAGTCGGGAGCCGTCGGAGCCAGTCAGGTTATGATTGGCCGCGCGGTCTTTGCCCTCGCCCGCGGTGAAAACGTCGATCTCGTCCGCAGGTCCTTTTCAGAGGCGCTGGCTCCGGAATCCGTCATGGTCGCCGATATTTATCTTGATGGCTGAACCACTTTCAGAAAGTTTCCCGGTGTACTCTTTCCTTCCAAGGTACCCGTGGCGTCGGCTTCGGCGTTTCCCCAGGTTTGCCAATCGGAATCATGATCAGCGGTCTGACCCCCGGTGGAGCCTTTATGGCCGCGGCAACCGCGTTTTCATCGAAAGCACCGACCCAGCAAGTGCCGTAGCCCAGCGCATAGGCCGCGAGGTGGATATTCTGGGCTACAGCCGCGGTGTCCTGAATGCAGTATAGGTTCCTACCCCGCTCGCCGTAGCGGCTGGCGGTTCGGTTGATGTCCGCGCAGATCACTATCACGACGGATGCCTCGGCCAAGAAGCTCTGACCCCGGGCGGCTTGGACCAGCTTCTGCTTGTTCTTTGGGTCCTTCACGATGACGAATTCCCACGGCTGGCAGTTTCCTGCGCTGGGGGCGGAGATTCCGGCCTCCAGAATTTTCTCCAGGTCAGCGTCACTGACGGGATCCGGTTTAAAGCTGCGGATGCTCCGGCGCCCTTTAATTGCCTCGAAGACGTCCATTCAATCGCCGAAGTAATTTTATAAAAAGACGTTAAAATTTCTTTGGGTGAATTTGATGATTGAGTCCTCCGAACTGGACTGGATAGTTCAGAAGACGGCGGAGTTCCTCGCCGACAAGGTCAAGGACGGTCCCCTCACCGACCGGGACATTAACTTGGCATTTGAGATCTTTGCTAGGCCTAGGCTCGAGAGCCTGAGCTCATCGTTTGAAAGCGACTTGGAGCGGACCCAGGCGCGCGACATCATCATGATGAAGCTCAACGACAGGGCCAAACAGCTCAACGCCGAATTTTGGAATAAGACGGAGTAAACAGTTGCCATTAATTACCGCAGCGTTGGGCCGGAGAACAAGCCCAATGTGCGAGGCAGATTTGATTTAAATTAAAAGCGGCTTCCCCGTCCAGAGCCAGAAGATGAGCAACAGGCAGATGATGGCGACTAAGATCAGCCCCGCACCCCACTTTCTCGCTTGGGCCTTGATGCAGATGTAGCCGAAGACTCCGGTGGCACCGATGACCACCACCAGCACGATTGTCAGGATAATTTGAGCGGCCAGCCGGATCCATCCAACACCGAATATCAATCCGACCAGCGGCAGCACGACGACGAGGAAAATGATGATTCCCAGCAGGTACGTCGTCCGCAATTTTTCACCAATGCTCATTAAGGCGTGATTCTTTTAAAAGTTAGTGCAATACCATTAGGGGTTGGCCATGCCCAGATTGGCGGTGATTAGACAGGATTTCTGTCAGCCTAAGAAGTGCTCGCTGGAATGCCATCGCTACTGTCCCGGCGTCAGGACCGGCGACGAGACGATAGTAATCGATGAAAAGACGGGCCGGCCGGAGATATCGGAGCAGCTGTGCACCGGCTGCGGGATCTGCGTGCACAAGTGCCCGCTGAAGGCGATTTACATCATCAACCTGCCGAGCCAGCTGGAGGGGCGTTGCGTCCACCGTTACCTGCCCAACGGCTTTGCCCTCTTTGAGCTGCCGATTCCGCGCGCCGGCAGCGTCACCGGTCTGGTCGGCCAGAACGGGGTGGGCAAGACCACGGCGCTTCAGATTCTGGCCGGGCGTCTGCGGCCCAACCTCGGCAGGGAGGCGGCGGCGCTGGATGAAGTGATTGAGTTCTTCAAGGGATCGGAACTTCAGAACCATTTCAAAAGGATCGATAAAATCAAGATGATCTACAAACCTCAGGCGGTTGACGATCTGCCCAAGGCCGTTAAGGGAAAGCCGTTGGAGCTGCTGGAGAGGATTGACGAACGCGACGTGATGAAGGACCTAATTCGTGCCTTGGAGCTCGAGGATTTCCTCGGCCGGGAGCTGAGGACGTTGAGCGGCGGGGAAATGCAGCGGCTGGCGATAGCGGCAGCGGCTGCACGCGATGCCGACATCTATTTCTTTGACGAGCCCAGCTCACATCTCGACGTTTACCAGCGTCTCAAGGCGGCGATGGTGATCCGGTCTCTGGCCGAAGCCGGCAAGGCGGTCATGGTTGTGGAGCATGATTTGGCGATGTTGGACTATGTTTCTGATTATGTTCATGTCCTCTACGGCAGGCCCGGAGTTTACGGCGTCGTCTCGTCACCGCGGGGCGTCAGGGTCGGGATAAATGTTTTCCTCGACGGCTATCTTCATGAGGAGAATGTAATGTTCAGACGAGAGCCCATAAAATTTGAGCTGAGGCCGCTTTCGAAGGCGCGGCCAAGCGGCAAATTGTTGTTCAGCTTTCCTAGAATGTTCAAGGTCTTCAAGGGATTCCGGCTCGAGGTTTCGCCGGGCGATGTTTATTCGGGCGAGGTGATCGGCATCGTGGGGCCGAACGCGGTGGGAAAGACCACCTTTGTCCGCATTCTGGCGGGCGAAGTCAAACCCACCTCCGGCAAGATTGACATAAACCTCTCCGTTTCACATAAGCCCCAGTACCTGAAGGCGGATTTTGAGGGCACAGTGGGGGAATGGCTGCACAAGCAACTTGGTGGCTTTGACCCCTCGTTTGGCCCCGACATCCTGCAGCCTTTGGAAGTTGAGCCGTTGTTGGAAAGGGAGATGAAAAGCCTGAGCGGAGGCGAACTCCAGCGGGTCTCGATAGCCGCCTGTCTGGGAAGGCAGGCCGACCTTTACCTGCTTGACGAGCCCAGCGCCTATCTTGATGTTGAACAGCGTCTGAACATGTCCAAGTGCATCAGAAGGACCATGGAGAGGAGGGAGGCGGCAGCTTTCGTCGTCGACCACGATGTCCTCAGCATTGATTATATCTCGGATCGGCTGCTGGTATTCACCGGTGAGCCCAGCAACCAGGGGCACACCCACGGCCCGATGGAGATGCGCGAGGGCATGAACCTGTTTTTGAAGGAGGTTGGCGTGACCTTCCGGAGGGATCCCCAGACCGGGAGACCGAGGGCCAACAAGTTTGGCAGCGCCTTGGATCGAGAACAGAGGGCCAAGGGCGAGTACTTTTATCTTCATTGATAAAGTTAAGGTGGTGGTATGGGAGTTGCCGAGGACATTAACTGGCTGAAGGCCGACGAGGCAGGCGTTGGCAAGGTTTTCACCATCATCGCTAATAAGGGAGGCCTAAAGCTTCGGGAGCTTAAGGAGCTTTACGGTTCCGAGGACTGGTGGCCGGTGAAGGCGCACCTCAACGCTTTGATGGTTCGGGGATTGGTGATGGAGACCGAGGGCATTTACCAGCTGACCGATAACGGCAAAAGGGTGTTAGAGAGCTTCAGGGCGATGGAGGTCGTCAAGGCAGTTTAGGTCGATATTTCCGAGATGTTTCCACCCTTTAGCAGGACGAACTGGTGTTTTACCGGCCCCTTTTCCGTCAGCTCCTCGGCATCCTCCAGAACCATGTTCATATGTTCGTCGTAGTTCGTTAACCTGCCGCGGAATTTTCGTCCATCCTTCGCCGTAATCAAGATTACCGAGTTGAGCAGCTTTTCAATGCCGGCGATGGTTTCGACTTCCTGGGATTCGGCCTCTCCTTCCATGAATGCCCCTAAGGTAATGATATCAGCACCTTCTAAAACTTTGTCTTTTCCAGGTCCTTTGGCAATACTTTCGGCGACCCCTCTCCTCGAAAGCCGCTTGAATGGGAAGGTGAGGGATTGAACTAGGGTGACCAAGATGGTTGAACTTGAGGAACTTGACGGAGTAGGTCCCGCGATTGCGGAAAAACTGCGCTCGGCCGGCTACGACTCCATTGAGAGCATCGCCGTGGCAACCGCCGGGGACCTGATGGAGGCCGCCGAGATAGGGCTGAGGGTGGCGATGAAGGTAATCAACTCGGCGCGGGACGCGTCTAAGATGGGTTACGAAAAGGCCATAGAAGTTTTGGAGAGAAGAAAGCACCTCGGCCGCGTCACCACGGGCAGCCAGTGCCTTGACAGGATAATTGGCGGAGGAATCGAGACGCAGGGAGTGACGGAGTTTTTCGGCGAGTTTGGTTCTGGGAAGTCACAGGTAGCTCACCAGCTCTGCGTCAACGTGCAGCTTTCGCCGGAGCAGGGAGGTCTTGGTGGAAAGGCGGTTTATATAGATACTGAGAACACCTTCAGGCCGGAGAGAATTTCCCAGATGGCGATGGCTCTGGGCGAGGATCCTCAAAAGATACTTGACGGAATCTACGTGGCTCGGGCACACACGACGGATCACCAGATGCTCTTGGCCGAGAAAGCCGCCGAAATTGCCAAGAAGGACGGTGTGAGATTGCTGGTGATAGATTCACTCACGGCACTTTTCCGCACCGAATATTGCGGGAGAGGGGCGCTTGCGGAGCGGCAGCAGAAGTTGGGACGCCACATCGCGGAGCTGCACAAACTGGCCGAGCTCAACGACATGGCGGTCTTCGTGACCAACCAGGTGCAGGCGCGGCCGGACGTTTTCTTCGGCGACCCCACAAAACCGGTTGGCGGTCACGTGCTGGGCCACGCAGTCACCGCTCGAGTTTACCTCAGGAAGAGCAAGGCCAACATGAGAACGGCGCAGCTGATAGATCATCCTGGCCTGCCTCCGGAGAGTGCAACCTTCCAGATAACTGAGGCTGGAATAAGGGACTAAAATTTTGCCGATCTCAGGCGCCATTTCGGCAGCAATTTCTTTCCATTATCTTTTTGAAAGGGGAGACTTCTATGCTATTGGTGATGAGTTGGGATTCAGGATTGAGGCTCAGGGTCTGGAAATCGAGATTGGTGTTAGTCCTGTCAATGGAGTCTACATCCACGAGGAGATAATTCCTCGGATGCTGGATCAGCTGGTTCAGGACATAAGGCAAAACGCCGAGGTGAGGAGCCCCGTCATCGTTGACCGGAATACTTCGGTAGTGCTCGACGGCATGCATCGAGTTGCCGCTCTGAAGGAGCTGGGTTGCCGCTATCTGCCCGCATGTTTGGTCGATTACCGCAGCCCGGTGATTCAGGTCGGCTGCTGGTACCGAGTTATTCGGGACTGGGTGAGTGACTCGAGACTTTTGGAAATTTTTAGGTCTCTTGGGCTTGGCATCGAACTCTCCTCGCTTGAATCGGCTTTAAAGGAGCTTGAGGCCCGAAAGGCCACCGCCGCCCTGTTCACGGCGAGGAACTGCTATTTGATCCGGGTGCCGAACACCGACATCTTGGAGAGCTACCGCTGGGTCAAACGCTTTGAATCCGCCGCCGAAGCACAGGGACTTCACATAGGATATGAGATTGAGCATGATGCTGAGTGGCAGGTCCGCTCGGGAAAGTGCCCTGCCGCCCTGCTGGTTCCACGGACGACCAAAGAGGAGGTGGTCAGAACGGCCTTGGCGGGCACCGTTTTTCCCCCAAAAACGACCCGGCACACGCTGCCAGCGCGCCCGGTCAACGTCAACGTCCCGCTTAGCTGGTTAAAGGGTGATCAGCCCTTGGAAGAGGTTGACCGGCTTTTGGTGGAATACCTTTCCGGAAAGAAGCTGCTGCGGCTTTCCAAGGGCAGCTATTACGACGGCAGACGTTACGAGGAGGAACTGCTGGTCTTTAGGTGAACCGGTTGGTGAAGAAAAAGTTCATTATAGTCGTCGGAGATGGCATGGCCGACTATCCGGTGGAGGAGCTCGGCGGTAGGACGCCATTGGAGGTGGCCGAGAAACCCAACCTGGATCGTTTGGCCAGCGAGGGCAAAGTGGGTCTGGTCAGCACGATTCCTCCGGGGATGTCCAAGGATTCTGCGGTGGCCGCCCTGTCCATTTTGGGTTACGATCCGAAAAGATACTTCACCGGGCGTGGTCCCCTCGTAGCCGGTTCTATGGGCTTCGACCTCGGGCCCAACGACGTCGCCTTCCGATGCAATTTGGTGACGGAGAAGGACGGCAGGCTTATCGATTATTCCGGAGGTTGCATCACCACCGATGAGGCCGCGCAGCTGCTGCGCGAGTTGCAAAAGCTTGGTCTAGGAGAGTTCCATTTGGGGGTGAGCTATCGACACATCTTCGTCCTTCGCAATGCCAAGGCAACAGGAGGGTGTTCTCCACCTCATGACATCGTCGGTGAACCGATTTCGAAGCATCTCATCAGATCTCGGGACAAAGTTTCTCGAGAGTTGAACAAGCTTATGCTGGCTTCAAGGGACATCTTGGCCAACCACCCGGTAAACTTAAAGAGGGTCAGAATGGGCCAGAAACCTGCCAACATGGTCTGGCTCTGGAGCCCCGGTAAACGCCCCGATCTGGAGCCCTTTGAGAAAAAATACGGGGTGAAGGGCGCCATTATTTCGGCGGTGAATGTGATCAACGGCATCGGGGCTTGGGCAGGCATGGAGATCATCAAGGTTCCTGGTGCGACGGGCTACTATGATACCAATTATGAAGGTAAAGCCGATTACGCGCTGAAAGCCCTGAAGAGTGCGGATTTGGTTTTTGTTCACGTTGAGGCGCCCGACGAGGCTGGCCATGCGGGCGACGCCGAGAAGAAGATAAAGGCCATCGAGGACCTGGACCGGAGGCTTGTGGGAAGGATTCTCAAGAAGGGCAGAGACATCGTCGTTGCGGTTCTGCCGGATCATCCCACACCCATCAAGGTTCGAACCCATACCTCCGATCCGGTCCCGTTCACCATACTCGCTTCTGGTCTCGAGGGCGACGGGCTGAGGTTCACCGAGGCGGATGCTAGAAAGGGGTCTCTTGGTTTGATTGAGGGCAAAAATTTCATGAAGTTGTTTTTGTCGTTTGGTTCTGCGCCGACGCCCTGAGCGTTTTTCGGAGCAGGAACATCGCTGAGGCTTGGGTCAGGACGGAAAACAGGATCGCCACCTGGGCCAAATCGTTGTCCATTAAAAAGCCGAAGACGGCCCCGCTGATGAGAAGGCCCAACCCGTAAAAGGTGTGGAAGACCCCGTAGGCCGATCCCCTCAGCTCCATCGGGGTGAGGTCCGCCACCGCGGCCCGGTAAATGGACTCATGCATGCCGAAGATGGCACCGAATAAAATCGCGGCCAGCAGCACGAACTCAAGACCGGGCATGAAGATTAAGGTGGAAGGGGCCACTGAAAGCGCGAAGGGAAGATAGAGCAGCTTTCTTCCCATCCGGTCGTAGAGATATCCGGCAAGCGGTGCTGCCACGGCATCGACGGCTTGTGCGAGCAGGTAGATGAGCGCCACGAGCCAGGGCAAGACCTCCGGCGAAACCCGGTAGAGGATAAGCCCGATTGAAACCAGGCCCATTGCATTCAGCGCCACCGCCACCGCGTAGATGATAAATTCCTGAGGAAGTCCCCTGAGGGCAGCTCTTTTTTTCGTTGCGATCGGTATCCCCACCAGCGGCCTCAGTTTGACATAGGCGTAGAGGGCCACGATGATCATGAGGAGGTAGGGCAAGAAAAGGATGGAGAAGGCCGAGTTGAAGTTCTGGCCGGTCGTGAAGAGCACTGCGGCGACGATAGCCGGTCCCGTTACCGCCCCAATCTGGTCCAGAAGTTCGTGAATGCCAAAGGCCTTGCCGCTGCCCACCCCTCTAGTGGCGTAGGAGAACACAGTATCCCGGGCCGGCGACCGCACTGCCTTGGATAACCTTTCTACTAGGATTAGAAACATCGCCAAGGGCCAGCTCCCTGCGAATGCCAGCAGCGGCACGGCTATCAGCAGCGAGTAACCGGCTATGAAGATTGTCCAGTAGGATCTGGTCTTGTCAGAGAGGACACCGAAAACAATCCTGAGAGCATAGCCGAGGAACTCTCCCAACCCCAAGACGACCCCGACGATGAAGGCGGAGGCGCCGAAGCCAAGCAAAAACGGCGAGATGATGCTTCTCGAGCCTTCGTAGATGATATCTCCGAAAAGGCTGATGAGGCCGAAGGTGATTATACTGATGGCGGCGACTCGCCCAGATTGCATAATCATCCGCCAAAGAAGATGGGCCGCAGCGACAGCAGCCGGTTCGTCGCGAGTGGTCTAAATGGCATCCCCTTGGTCAGTTGCTTGATTTCGGCTGCAAGTTCCGCCACCGCCAGCCACTTCAGTTCCTTCTGCCCGCGGGCCCTGACCGGGATTTTCTCCGCCTCCAGCTCTTTGTCGCCGATGACGATAACATAGGGCACCCACTCCCTCTCGGCGTCCCTCACCTTCTTTGAAACGGACTCATCCCGGTCGTCGATGTCAGCTCTTATCTGGAGCTTTTCCAGCTCCCCGGCGATTTTTTGGCAGAAATCAAGGTGGCGGCTGGCGAGCGGCACCAGCCTCACCTGCGTGGGCGAGAGCCAGAGTGGCAGGCAGGGCGCCTTTCCAGCCATTTGATCCTTGGCGGCCTCCTCAAGTATCGCGTAAATCCACCTCTCGATGGAACCGATGGAGGAATGCAGGATTACACAACCCCGTTTTTCCCCTTTTTCGTCAACATAGCGGATGCCATATCTCTCCGAGTCCTCTAGATCGAGCTGGATGGTGGAGAGCTGGGCATTCCCACCTACAGAGTCGATCATCTGGAATTCATGCTTCAGGACCCAGTAGTGCTTTCTTTCGGCGAGCAGCTCGATCAAAGCTGGCTGACTGACCAGCCGAAGCAGACGGGCGATGAACTTTCGGTTCTGGTGATAGAAATCCTCGACCACACGAAAGATGACCGCGTACTCAATCCCGATTGATCTGACCATCTTAACATAAATTTCAAAGAGGCGTTCGTACTCCTCCAGACCTTGTTTCAGGTCGAGACAGAAGCAGTGGATGTCGGGCATGGTGAAGGCCCTGAGCCGCTTCAGCCCCACGGTCTCTCCACTCTGTTCCAGTCGGTAGGAGGGAGAGAGCTCGAAGATCCGCACCGGCATCTGTTTGTAGGTCATCAGTGTGGTTTTCATCATCCGGAAAAGTCCGAAGTCTCCGGAGAACCTCAGTATTAAGGTCCGGTTGGGCAGCTTGATTTTGTAGTCCTTCTGCAAGAACTTGGCCGCCTGTTCAGCTATATCCGGCTCGTCTGCCCGGTAGAGCACCGGGGTCTCAATCCTGACGGCACCGATTTCAGCCGCGATCTGTGCGGCGAAGTCCTCCAGCAGCCCCTTTACCAAGGCACCGTTGGGGTAGAAGCGAAAGTGGCCGGTGTCGCTGGCTGGCTCGTAGTCTACGAGTTCCAGCCGCCGCATTAGCTTGATATGCGCGGGTTCGCCTCCTGGCTTTTGCCCCAGCTCTTCGCTTACCAGGTACTGTTTGAGCAACGGGCTGTTCGTCAGCGGCGGGCAGGCTTCTATTTCGGAAAGGTTTAACGGGTACTCCTTGCCCTCCGGTGTCAGGACCAACCATTTGCTTTTTGCCTCTTCGGCAGCGGCTTCTGCGACTTCCTGGACTTCAGCGGTGATGGTTCGCGATAGTTCCGACAGCGGGTGCCCCTTGCAGCTGAGGGTAAATGCCTTGTACCAGCCGAAGGGCAGGCGGTGGACCTCGAGCCCGCGGCTCCGGAGTTGCTCGGCAGTGGCATCAAGCAAACGGATGGCCAGCTTTGGCGAGGCGAGGGAGGAGCTCAGGTGGGCGTAGGGATAAATGGCGACCCGCTGGGCTTCAACCTTTTGGGCAATGTTAAAGACCTCCTCCGCAGCTTTTTTAGCCACCTGCTCGACGTGGGCCTCATCGGCTTCCTCTGCGGCCGAGAAGACGACAAGCACGTCTTTAATTTCTCCCGAGCGCTGTTCGGGCCTGATCTCCTCGGCAGCAGGCGTCGGCTGTTTCACCTCGAACTTAAGGTAGTCTGCGTGGATTAGCAGTAGCTGCAAACCAACACCGCGGGAACTTGATTTTGTAAATTTAATAATTTATCGTTTTTAGCCGCTGAGGCAGCGTTTAATGTTTGAGGACACAGAGTTGAATCGGTGTCTATGAAGAGATTTTGTTACAAATGCGGTGCTCTGGAGGAAGATGCCGGGCCATTGCTGCTGGGCCTGTGCCAGCGCTGTTTTTTAGACCTCCCGTTGCTGCAGGCGCCGGCTGAAGTTGGGGTGGTAGTCTGCAGAGATTGTGGGGCCTACCGGCTCAGGGGAAGATGGCATCCTCTGGACTACGGGGAGGTTAAAAAAGCGGTGCAGGAGGCGGTAATTGATGCCATTCGCGTGATTAGCTATACCGATTCAGGGAAGCGCCTTCTAAGACCTGTTGAGGTGCCGGAGGTCCAGATTGAGGTAGAACCACTTTTGGAATCTGGCCTCGTGAAGATCCGTGCCGCAGGCAGGGTTCACTCCCAGCAGAGGGAAACCAAGCTTGAGGAGCTCGCCCTAAAACTGAACCTGGAATACACCACTTGCGACACCTGCCGGTTGAAAAGAGCCAAGCATCATGAGGCAATTTTGCAGCTGCGTGATTTCCCTTCCCAAGCAATGAAAATGGCGGTTCGGGAAGAGGTGAAAAAAATCGTTGTTCAGTCGGCTAAAGTTGACCCAATGAACTTTATCGCCGACATCAAGGAACAGCCCGGCGGAATTGACTTTTACCTCAGTACCGTAAATCTGGGAAGAAGGATAGCCTCCCAGCTGAAGGAGAAGTTTGGTATCACCATCACCGAAAGCGCG
Source organism: Hadarchaeum sp. (SeqCode) (assembly GCF_049969415.1). Taxonomy (NCBI): domain Archaea; kingdom Methanobacteriati; phylum Hadarchaeota (SeqCode); class Hadarchaeia (SeqCode); order Hadarchaeales (SeqCode); family Hadarchaeaceae (SeqCode); genus Hadarchaeum (SeqCode); species Hadarchaeum sp. (SeqCode). The sequence continues at coordinate 70,822 of NZ_JBMFOX010000001.1, read as the reverse complement.
AAGCTCATCGGACAGACTAGGGACGGGCGGAAAAAATATCGCGTTTCCTTTTTAGCTAGATTTATGTAGTTGTTTATAAACAATTGAATAATAACTTTATAGCTGGTGTCTATGGCCAAAATGACTGGTGCCAAGGCGCTGTTTGAAGCCTTGAAGGCGGAGGGCGTGCGGGATATCTTTGGCATCCCAGGCGGTGCTATCATCCCGGCCTATGATGCCCTGTATGATGAGACCGAAATTCGCCATATCCTGACTAGGCACGAGCAGGCGGCAGCGCACGCTGCAGATGGCTATGCCCGCGCCATAGGTAGGCCAGGGGTTTGTCTGACCACTTCTGGCCCCGGGGCAACCAATCTGACCACCGGAATTCTCAACGCTTACATGGACAGCTCCCCCGTGGTCGCCATCTCAGGGCAGATGCCGAACTCCGTGCTGGGCAGTGACGCTTTTCAGGAGGCCGACATGCTGAGCATCATGCTGCCGATAACCAAACACAACTTCATCATTCGCAACATCGTCGACCTTCCCACCATTATCCGCCTCGCTTTCAAAACAGCCACCACGGGAAGGCCGGGTCCGGTGCATATTGACCTGCCCAAGGATGTTCAGGTGAGCGAGGCGGACCTGAATATTCCCGCCCAAGTGGATTATCCCAAGTTGATAAAGTTGGATCCAGATCCTGAAGACGTTCGGAAGGCGGTTAAACTGTTGGTAGAAGCCGAGCAGCCGGTGATTTATGCCGGCGGCGGCGTCATCTGGTCTTCGGCGTCGGCAGAGGTTGTCGCTTTGGCCGAGCTGTTGGGAGCTCCGGTGGTGACATCGCTGATGGGTAAGGGCGTGATTCCCGAGGACCACCCACTGGCGCTGGGAATGCTCGGCATGCACGGCCGGATGGCGGCCAACCTCGCCGTGAGCGAATGCGATGTCCTGCTGGGTGTGGGCGTCAGGTTCAGCGATCGCGCCACCGGTGATGTCCGTCACTTTGCTCCACGGGCCAAGATTATTCACATCGACATCGATCAGGTTGAGCTGGGGAAGAACGTTCGCGTGGACTTGCCGATCATCGGTGATGCTAAGCGCACGCTCACCGAGATAATCAAAGGTCTCAAATTGCAGGTGAAGCGGGGAAGGACCAGTGATTGGTTGCAAAAGATGAAGAAGATGCGGGAGGAGCTAGCCCCGAGGATGGATTATGATGAAGTTCCCACCAAGCCGCAGCGGGTTATTAAGGAGATCATGAGCGTGCTCAGCGATGACGCGATAATCGTTACCGAGGTGGGGCAGTGTCAGATGTGGGCGGCTCACTTTTACGTTGTCAAAAAACCGCGGCATTTCATCTCCTCCGGAGGGTTGGGGACGATGGGGTTCGGATTTCCCGCCTCGATGGGCGTCAAAATTGCGCGACCCGAATGTGATGTGGTAAATATAGCCGGCGACGGCAGTTTCCTCATGAATTCCCAAGAGCTGGCTACTGTTGTGGAAAACAAGATAAATGTAGTTTCCTGCATCTTCAACAACCGCTATCTGGGCATGGTCAAGCAGTGGCAGGACCTTTTTTACCAGAAACGGCGTTCGGCAGTTTGTTTGGGTAGGGTGCCTGATTTCGTGAAGCTTGCCAAGGCCTACGGCGCTTGGGGTGATCGCGCCTCGAGGCCCAGCGAGATAGCACCGAAGCTGCGGGAGGCGCTGAGTTGCGGAAAGCCGGCTATTCTGGATATCCCGATTGACCCCGATGAGCACGTGTTGCCCATGGTACCAGCCGGGGGAAGGCTTGATGAACCAATATTGACATAGGTGTTAGTGATGAAGACGCGAATGTTTTCCGTGCTCTGTCAGAATGTCCCCGGGGTCATGATGAGGATATCCCGATCCTTTACCAGGCGACAGATTAACCTCGACTCAATCACGGTAGGAATCGAACCCACCGGCTTAGCCAGAGTTATTTTGACCTTTCAAGCCGACGATCGCATGGCTGAGTTCATGCGCAGAATCCTTCTTCGAGCCGAGCCGATAATCGACGTCGAGGTGATCGATCCTGAGCGTAGCATTGCTCGGGAAATCGCGTTGTTGAAGACGAGAAAGCTCGACGAGGACCAGCTCTGGAAGGTGGTACAGCAGGTTGAGAGCGCCGGTGGTAAGGTGTTGGAGAACAAGGGAAACGTCTTGATTATCGAGCTCAGCGGCACTCATGAGCACATTGAGAAGGTGGTCAAGGAGCTGGGGCCAGAGATTTTGAAGGAAGTCGCCCGTTCCGGTCAGGTTCTTATATCCCGAGAGACAACTTAAGAGGGATAACATGGCGAAAATTTACTATGACAAGGATGCGGATATTTCTCCGTTGAAGGGGAAGACGATAGCCATCATTGGTTATGGAAATCAGGGTCAGGCACAGGCCAAGAACCTCAGGGATTCCGGTTGCAAGGTGATCATCGGCAACATCAAGGACGCCAGCTATGAGCAGGCCAAGCAGGATGGCTTTGAGGTCTACGACATCCCAGAAGCTGCCAAACGTGCCGACATCGTCCACATTTTAATCCCGGATGAATATCAGGCGGACGTCTATCGAGAGCATATCCAGCAGCACCTAAGCCCGGGCAAGGTCCTTTGCTTTAGCCATGGATTCAACATCCACTTCAAGCAGATAGTGCCGCCCAAGGACGTGGATGTAATCATGATCGCCCCAAAGGCGCCGGGGGCAATGTTGCGGCAGATGTACGAGCGCGGTTCCGGAACGCCGGGATTGCTGGCCGTGGAGCAGGACGCCAGCGGAAAGGCAAAGAAGATAGCTTTGGCAATGGCAAAAGGGGCGGGTCTGACTAGAATCGGTGTGGTTGAAACCACGTTCAAGGAGGAGGTGGAGACGGACCTTTTCGGTGAGCAGGCTGTGTTGGTGGGCGGAGTTTCCGAACTGATGATCGCCGGTTTTGAGACCTTGGTCGAGGCGGGCTATCAGCCGGAGATAGCCTATTTCGAATGCATCAACGAGCTGAAGCTGATTGTCGACCTAGTCTACGAGCACGGTATTGAGGGCATGATGAAGGCCGTCAGCAACACCGCGGAATACGGCGGCCGCACCAGGGGCAAGTGGATAATCGACGAGAGAGCGCGGAAAACGATGAAGAGAATGCTTGAGGAGATAAAGAGCGGAAAGTTTGCCAAGGAATGGATTGCGGAGAGCAAGGCGGGCCTGCCGAACCTGCGAAGGATGCGGGAGGAAGGCAAGAAGCATCTGGTCGAGAAGGTCGGAAGAGAGCTGAGAAAGTGGGCTGGAATCGAGAAGTAATCCTTTATCCCCAGTTACTGAACCGCCAGAAATTTATATTGAGAACGTGAAGCCTACTCGGAGGCAGGACCGATGAAGCTGCGCAGCCGAGAGGTGGTGACCGGTTTAGAGAGCCTTCCTCGTAGAGCTCTTTTGCGGGCGGATGGGCTGAGTGATAGTGATTTTGAAAGACCGTTTGTCGCCATAGCCAACTCTTACACCAACATCGTTCCGGGACATCTGCACCTGCGACAGCTGGGGGAGGCTGTGGCGGCAGGGATTCGGGAGGCCGGCGGGACCCCATTTGAGTTTAACACGATTGCTATCTGTGACGGTATCTCGATGGGCACCCGCGGCATGTGCTATTCGCTGCCTTCGCGGGAGATAATCGCCGACAGCGTGGAGCTGATGCTTGAGGCCCACCGATTTGATGCCGTGGTTTGCGTGGCCAGCTGCGACAAGATCGTCCCCGGGATGCTTATGGCCATGGCGCGGGTGAACATCCCCGGGATAATGGTCACCGGTGGACCGATGCTGCCGGGAGAGTGGCAGGGCCAGAAGCTGGATGTGATCAGCGCCTTCGAGGCCGTCGGTGCGGTTAAATCTGGCAAGATGAGTGAAAGAGAGGCCCGGTTGATTGAGGAACGCTGTTGTCCTGGTTGCGGTTCCTGCGCCGGACTGTTCACAGCCAACACCATGGCCTGTCTCACCGAGGCGATGGGCATGTCTCTTCCCGGAATGGCCACCACCCACGCCGTCGACTCCAGAAAATTCATCTTGGCTAAGAAAAGCGGTTCTCAAGTTTTGACTTTGCTTCGTCTTGGGATAACTCCAAGAAAAATAATGACCAAGCCTGCCTTTGAGAATGCGGTGATAGTGGACATGGCCATTGGTGGCTCGACGAATACCGTGCTCCATCTTCCGGCAATCGCCCACGAGGCCGGGATCAAGCTGGACTTGGATCTCTTTGACCGATTGAGCCGAAGGACGCCACACATCTGCAGCCTGAGGCCCAGCGGTCCCAACACGATGCTGGATCTGGATCGGGCTGGGGGAATACCTGCAGTCCTGAAGAGGCTCAGTAATCTCGTCCGGGGCTCACCGCTCACCGTCACCGGCAGGAGTGTCCGAGATAACTTGAAGTTCGTCAGGATGCCGAACAATGGGGTAATCAGGCCGCTGAAAAAACCCTACCATCGCGAGGGCGGCATCGCGATTTTGTTCGGCAGTTTGGCCCCCCGTGGAGCCGTGATAAAGTATGCTGGCGTGAGCCCGAAAATGATTCGGCATACGGGGCCGGCCCGGGTGTTCGATTGCGAGGAGGACGCCGTGAGGGCGATACTGTCCGGCAAGATCAGGCGCGGTGATGTGGTTGTTATTCGGTACGAGGGCCCCAAGGGAGGTCCGGGAATGCGTGAGATGCTTGCGGCCACTTCCGCCCTAGCCGGACTGGGATTAATTGACTCAGTGGCTCTGGTGACTGATGGTAGATTCTCCGGAGGCACACGTGGAGCGGCGGTGGGGCATGTCTCGCCCGAGGCTGCCGAGCGGGGTCCGATTGCGACCGTTGCCGAAGGGGATAAGATCTTGATCGACATCCCGCGCCGCCGGCTGGAGGTACTGGTTCCAGAAGAAGAGCTTCAGGAAAGGCTGGCCAAGGTAAAGTTGCGTCCGCCTAAAATAAAGACGGGATATTTGGGCCATTACTCCCAGGTGGTCACTTCGGCTGCAGAGGGGGCCATAAGAATCTGATTTTGGAAAATATTGTCGTTGTGTGATAACTACAATAAAACTTAAAGTTTGAGCCACTTAATCTGGTTGGAACTTTATGCCGATGACGATTGCCGAGAAAATACTGGCCCGGGCGTCAGGGCGTCAAAGTGTTTCTCCGGGCGAGATAGTTGAGGCCCGGGTCGACGTGGCCATGATTAATGATATTACCGGACCCATCACGATTGAGGCCTTGGAGCAGATTGGAGTCGAGGGCGTCTGGGATCCCTCAAGGGTGGTAATCGTTTTGGATCACCAGGCGCCATCGATATCCATTGAGGCGTCAAAGGAGCACATCAGGCTGCGCAGGTTTGCGGCGAAGAATAACATCCAGAACTTCTTTGATGTTAATGAGGGCGTTTGCCATCAGGTGCTGCCGGAACACGGTTTCGCGCTTCCTGGTGAACTTATCGTCGGAGCCGATTCCCACACCTGTACCTATGGTGCCTTTGGCTGTTTTGCCACGGGAATAGGTTCCACGGACATGGCCGCGGTGTTTGCCACAGGGAAACTTTGGTTCCGGGTGCCCGAGAGTATGCTCATAAAAGTTGAAGGGAGGCTTAGAGACCGGGTCCTCCCGAAGGACGTGGTGCTGAGGCTGGTGGGTGATGTCGGGGCGGACGGCGCCAATTACCGCGCCATCGAGTTTGCCGGCAATGGTCTGAAGGGCATTAGCGTTGGTGGAAGGATGACGATGTGCAATATGGGGGTGGAAATGGGGGCGAAGACCGCGATTGTCCCGGCGGATGAGATTACAGCCAGATATTTGGCAGGCAGGGCCAAATGGGATTATCAAGCAATTTACAGCGATCCGGGCGCGAGCTATGTGGAGGAGAGAGATTACGATTTGTCTCGAATCGAACCTCAGGTGGCCATACCTCACCACGTGGATAAGGTGCGCCCTGTGCGCGAGGTGGCCGGGGTAAAGGTGGATCAGGCGTTTTTAGGCAGCTGCACCAACGGCCGGCTTGAAGACCTGATCGAGGCCGCCAGAATTTTGAAGGGTAGAAAAATAGCCCGGGGAGTGAGGATGTTGGTCGTACCCGCCTCGCGCGAGGTTTACCTTGAGGCGCTGGAAAAGGGGTTGCTGCAAAAGTTCGTCGGGGCCGGTGCCATGGTGGGATCGCCTTCCTGCGCAGCCTGCATGGGCGGACACATAGGAATTCTCGGGCCCGGTGAGGTCTGCATCTCCTCTTCCAACAGGAATTTCCGGGGACGCATGGGCAGCCCCGAGGCCCAAGTCTATCTCGGCTCGCCGGCGACGGTGGCCGCCTCGGCCCTGAAGGGGGAGATAACTGATCCGAGGGATGTGTGATGGTCAGGGCTTGGGTCTTTGGGGACAACATCTCAACCGATGACATCATCGCTGGGCGCTATTTGGTCCAGCGGGATCCAAAGGAGCTGGCGAAGCACGTGATGGAGGCGGTGGATCCCGAGTTCGCCGCCAAGGTCAGAAAAGGAGATGTCATCGTGGCTGGAAAGAACTTTGGCTGTGGCTCGAGCCGGGAGCACGCACCCATCGCGTTGCGGGGAGCGGGAATTGCCGCCGTGGTCGCGGAGTCATTTGCCCGGATATTTTTCCGGAACGCGATAAATCAAGGATTGCCGGTTCTGGTCTCCCGGGAGGCGCGGCGGGGCTTCAAGACGGGCGATGGTATCAAGGTGAACATCAGCAAGGGTGAGGTGCTCAACACCCGAACGGGCAAGAAATTCAAGGCCGAGCCGCTCCCTGATTTTCTCATGGAAATCCTTCGGGCCGGGGGCCTGTTGCCTTACCTCAAAAGGATGGGACGGAAAAGCGGCAACATGGGGAAAAAATCTGCGGTTTAAGCTTAAGAGGTCCCGCATTGAAATTGTTCCGGTGAAGGTTTTGAGGAAATACAAAATCGCGGTCATTCCGGGCGACGGCGTTGGCCCCGAGGTCATTCGGGAGGGCGTGAAGGTCCTTCGTGCCGCGGCCGATGTGGTTGGCGGAGTCGAGTTTGATTTTGTGGAGTTCCCCTACGGTGCCGAACACTACCTCAGAACTAAGGAGTTGATCCCTGAAGAAGCGCTGAGGGAACTGTCTCAGATGGACGCGGTTTACCTCGGGGCCTTGGGCGATCCTAGGGTACCGACTGGAATCTTGGAGCAGGGGATACTGCTGCGGCTCCGTTTTTACTTCGACCAGTATGTAAATCTGCGCCCGGTTAAGCTCTATCCGGGAGTCCCGTGCCCGCTGGTGGGGAAGGGCCCTGAGCACGTGAATTTCTTTGTCGTCAGGGAGAACACCGAGGACTTTTACGTGGCTCTGGGCGGAAGGGCCTGGGGCAAGTCCAAGGCCGAGCTAGACCTCATCAGGTCGCTCTATGAGGCGAAATTTAATCTGGACATCGATGTGGATCGGGATGAGATTGCCTATCAGCTCGGGGTCATTAGCCGGAGGGGGACGGAGAGAGTTATCCGCTATTCCTTTGAGCTGGCACGGCGGAAGGGGAAAAAGCGCGTAACCTCAGTAGACAAGGCCAATGTGCTCACCAATGTTTACGGGCTCTGGCGAGAGGTCTTCGAGGCGGTGGCTAAGGATTATCCCGAGATTGAAACCGAGTTGGCCTTTGTGGATGCCATCACCATGTGGTTCGTGAAGAATCCCGAATGGTATCAGGTGGTGGTGACCCCAAACATGTTCGGAGACATCATCACCGATCTCGGCGCCATGATTCAGGGGGGCTTGGGCTTGGCGCCGGGCGGTAACATCAATCCCGACGGCGTCAGCATGTTCGAGCCCATTCACGGTTCGGCACCCAAGCATGCAGGGAAAAATGTGGCCAACCCGATAGCCACGATTTTAGCCGGACAGATGATGCTTGAGGAGCTGGGTGAGCAGAGCCTCGCGGACGTCATCGAGGCGGCCGTCGTCAAAGTGCTTCAGGAGGGGAAGGTCAGGACTTATGATCTTGGTGGAAAATCGAGCACTTCTGAAGTTGGCGATGAAGTGGTGCGAAAGGTTGAACAGGTGGTCGCCCAGCATTGACGCAGGTGGCGGTTATATTAGTTCAGTAAAGATATTAGTGGTGAAAATATGCGTTTAATTGTCGCTTTGACTGGGGCGAGCGGTGCCCTGTACGGGTTGAGATTTCTCGAGGCGTGTAAAAATCTGGAGATAGAGACGGAGCTCATCATTTCAAGAAACGCGGAAAAAATTCTGGAGATGGAGACGGGAAAAACTGCTGCAGATCTTTGTAAAATTTCCGCACGGAGCTATTCTCCGGATGACCTGGAGGCGCCTCCTTCAAGCGGGTCTTATCAGGTCGACGGCATGGTGGTGATTCCGTGCAGCATGAAAACACTGGGTGAAATCGCCAACGGCATTTCCCACGATTTGATCACCCGTGCGGCCGACGTGACCCTCAAGCAGAACCGGAGACTGGTGCTGGTTCCGCGGGAGACTCCTCTTAACCTGATTCATCTGGAAAACATGGTAAAGCTCAGGCAGGCGGGGGCCGTTATCCTGCCCGCAGCTCCGGCCTTTTACATTCGACCCAAGGAGATATCGGACCTCGTGGACTTCATCGTAGGAAGAGTTTTGGAGATGTTTGGCATCGATCACGGGCTGTATCCTCGCTGGTCCGGTGCCGGCGAGTGATCGATGCGGGTGATGAAATGGGGAAACTGCCCCCGATAAAGAGATTTGAGTGCACGGAGTGCCAGTATAGCGATTATCGGATGTCGGCCCGCAAAGTCGGTGAGATAATTCCGGGGGGCTGTCCTAGGTGCGGCGGCAGTTTCAAGGTTGTTGCTGAGGAAGCGCCTGATTGGCTGGTCAGGATGCTGGAACAGGTTACAAAGAAATTTGAGATCTTGGACATGGTGGGGCGGAGGGACAGGATTGAAATGGAGGTGTCATCGCGTAATCCCCGCAGCGGCTTTCGCTATCTGTTGCGGGTTCTGAAAAAGGAAAATTACCTCCCAGTGATGCGTGTGCAGGAGGGCGAACTAAAGCTGGCGCTGGTGAGGAGCCCTCCTGTCCGCGGCGGCAGCCCCGTGGTCAATTTGGCCCTTTTCGCCGCCACGGTGGCATCGACCTTTGTTGCGGGATACTATCTCTTTGAGAGCTCCCTTGGAAGCGCAGCTCTCTTCTCCGCTTCCCTTTTGGCCATGCTGGTGGCTCATGAGATGGGCCATAAGCTCTCGGCCTGGCACAACAGGGTTGCTTCAACACTGCCCTACTTCATTCCCGCTCCGCCACCGTTCCCGCTGGGGACATTTGGAGCGGTTATCAACATCAAGAGCCCCATACCAACTAAGGAGGCGCTGGTTGAGATGGGCGCCTCAGGGCCCATCACTGGCTTTGTTCTTTCGGCGATAATAACCTTCATCGGCCTATCGCTTTCAACCCCGAGTTCACTGGAAAATCCGCTGCCGTTTGTTCCGGTAATGTTCGGCCTGCTGCAGCTGGTAACCCTGGGCAGGTTCACCAGCGCCTTTGAGCTCAACCCGCTGACCTTCTCCGGCTGGGTGGTAATGCTCCTCACGATGTTTAACATGATTCCGGTGGGACAGCTTGATGGAGGGCACATCGCCCGGGCGCTCCTGGGCGGGCAGCGCCACTATATACTGACCCGGATGCTGGGGTTTTTGCTGATGCTGCTCGGACTGGCCTTCCCTGAGATGCCGATCTTTTTCGTCTGGGGTCTGTTGATTCTGGTTTTCTTCCGGGGCTATCATCCCGGGGCCCTGGACGATGTTTCGCCGCTGTCGACGCGCCATAAAATTTTAGCGGCGGCGGCATTGGTGGTGTTTGTCCTCTGCCTGCCTCTGCCCGTGGCTTAGGCGATAAATACATATCCCTCGGAGAAGACTTTGCTCTGGTGCTTGGGTGAAGGGGAAGTTCATTTGCCTCGAGGGCTTGGACGGAAGCGGTAAGAGCATCCAGGCAAGATTGCTCGCCAGCTGGTTGCGAAGAATGGGTCATGGGGTCTTGGTCACCGAAGAGCCCACTCGAGGCCCGATCGGGAAAATAATAAAGTTGGCCCTGCGAGGGAATCTTAAGTTGCCCGTGGCCGCTGAGGCCCTTCTCTTCGCCGCCGACCGGTTGCAGCATGTGGAGCAGGTTATAGCTCCGGCTGTGAATTCGGGCAAGATTGTTATTTCCGATAGATACAAGGCCTCTTCGCTGGCCTATCAGTCGGCCCGTGGGCTTCCCCTCAGGTGGGTAATGAAGATAAACGAGATGGCCCCGGATCCGGACCTGATGATACTGATAGACGTTCCACCGGAGGTTTCGAGTCAGAGAATTAATCGTTCGCGCAGGCTCGATGAATTTGAAAGCAACCTTGAGCTCCAGCGAAGGGTCCGGCAGGCCTATCTGAGCATCGCTAAGTTATACCGGATGAAGGTGGTCGATGGCAACCGCCCCGTCGGGGAGGTCCAGGCGGAAATTAGAAAATTGGTGGAAAATCTGCTTTGACCTTTTTCAGACAAACTACATGTTTATCTGGGCGGAAAAGGGCAGCGTCTTGAAGACCTCGCCAGCGGCTTTTTCAACGTTATTTCTGTGGCTGGGGCTCGTGTAGACCCGGATTATGTCGACGTATCCCTTCAGCACGTTGATCAACCGCGAGTACCTTGAGAGCTGCACTAGTTCCTTGTTTCCGCCGATGTAGGTGAAAACAGGGATTTCCATAGGATCGATTTCACGAGGATAATAAGGAATGGAGTCCAGCGTTGGCACGTCCACCACCACATCATCGTTCTCGACGCCAGCCAGCCTCGCAATCTCCTGCTCCTTCTGCCGCCTCACGTTTTTGTCGCTCAGCAATTTTGCCACGTAGGCGTCCTTGACGTGAACATCTCGCTGGTAGGCTACCTTGAGGAGCTTTCGGTTGTCCAGCATCCTCATTATCTCCTTGGCCTTTTCGACCTGCCGTCTTTTTTCAGGATCGTTAAAGTCGGCGGGGTTAAGCTCCCTCAGTTTGGTTGCCACATAGCCGTCGTCCATCTTCAGGAACTCGTTAACATCGGTGAATGAAGTCAGCCCGATGATTTCATCAGCGTGGCCCATCGCCTTGTGGAGCATGATCTCCGCGGATCTTACGGCGTGGTGGTAGTAGACGGCGAGGAACATCTCGTATCTTGCTATCATGAATGCCTCGAGCGCATAGAGCGCCTTTAGGTCAATGGCGATGTCGTTGCCGTAGACGTCCATCGCCTGAATCAGCCGGTTGATGTCGATGCGACCGTATTCGACGCCGGTGTAGTAGGAGTCCCGGACCAGAAAGTCGAGCTTGTCAGAATCAACCTGGCTGGCCGTTATCTGGTGCAGATAGTCGCTTCGCTTCCTCGCCTTGCCAAAGGCGAGATCGACGATTTCATCCGGGCTGTAGCCGCAGTCCTTCAGCACGTCGGCGAGTTCGCTCTCCTTCACGATTCTTGCTCCCATCTGCTCGTGATTGAGGCCGCGCTTTTCCGCAATCAGTTCTTCGTAGGAATGCGAGAAGGGACCGTGACCAACGTCATGAAGAAGGCTGGCGAGCCTGACAAGCTGCCAATCATTTTCTGAGATTTCAACGCTTTTTTTCAGCGAGTCAGCGATCAGGCCCGCCACATGCATGGCGCCCAGCGAGTGAGAAAACCTGGTGTGTTCGCCGCCGGGATAGACGAGCGATGCGATTGAGAGCTGCTTTATCCCGCGGAGACGCTGGACAGGCCAGGTGTCAATTATCCGGCGTTCCACATCAGTTATGCCGATGTAACCGTGTATCGGGTCCCGGATGTACTTGATCATCATATGAAATTCTCTCTATTGCTGGAGCTATTTAGCTATCTGTGAGAACTTGAGCGGGGCCGGTTGTTCCGATTTAAAAATAGTTAAGTCGGATTCTGCACACATTAGGTTAAGGAAATAATTTCTTTTCGACCAAGGAATCCTTTTTAATTCCATCACCTGGCAGATGGGCCAAAGCCCTTCCTACGGATCTTCGAGATTTTCAGACCATTTTTCAAAAGATATTTTTGCCACAGACAATTTTATCCTCTTTCACCGTATTTCTCAAAAACCGAGATGAAAACGAGGTCCTTGTCCCGCGTGTTGTAGACACGGTGGAACTCATTCGGGGCAATGGTCGCCACATCTTTTTCTCTCACCCGCCGTCTGTTTCCGTTGGTTTCTAGCTCCCCCTCACCCTCGATGAAGAAGTAAACCTCACCCACGGGATGGGAGTGGCCCGTCGTCTGTTTGCCGGCGTGGAGAATGGTAATCGAGAGCACCAGATTGCCTCCGAGCGGCCGGTCGCAGACGATGTAGCGGTCGTCGTTTTTCACCACCCTCGCCTCGCGAAATGCCTGCAGGTAGCTCTTGTGGGAAACATCATACCACTCGCCCCCGAACAGATAGCCCCTGACCCTCTCCCCTCGTTGCATCAGGTGCTGGATGAAGAATCCTGGTGCGTCCTGTTTGGCGCTCCGGCAGAACTCGCGGAGGACGGGAAAGACGCGCTTGGGAAAGATATAGGCACCCGTGCTAACGTAACTGCTGAGGGGCGGGGTGACCTTTTCCTTAAAATCGGTGAAGAAAAAGCTGGACGCAGGCGGTGGGTAATTTTCACTGCCATTGAATTTTACCGTGGCCATTTCTTCAGGCTTCATCTCCGGGTTCCGCCCCACGTAGTAAATGCCCACGAGTGGCTCTCCTGTATAGCTAGAGACGAAGCCCTCGAAGCTGGAGGAGAAGTAGTTGTCAGCACAGACCACCATGAGGTCCTCCTCAATCTTCATCTTTTCAATCGCGTTCCAGATTGCGGAGACGGCCCCGAGTTTTTGCTCCTCGGCCATGGCATCCTCGACGATGACGTTCTGGTACCCGGAGAAAAACTTCTCAAATTTTTTGTTGGTCGAGATAATCGGTTCCAGATTCACGGCGCGGATTTTATTGACCAAATGGTTCAGGATGGTGTCCCCTTTCTCAATGATCATCGCCTTTGGCATCAGCTCTCCAATGGTACCCAGCCTTTTGGCAAAACCGCCGGCGAGGATCAGCGCCTTCGTGCCATCACCGGGAAACATTTAGTTGCTATGTTTATTTATCTTTCATGAGAGAATTTAGAGAAGTGAGCCGATGGTTCTGGAACAGCTGGGAAAGGCACTGCATGGCGCCCTGCAGAAGATAACTCGCGCGGCGCATGTGGATGAGCGGGCGGTTAAGGAGCTGGTCAGAGAGATCCAGCGGGCATTGCTTCAAGCTGACGTCAACGTTGAATTGGTGTTGGACCTCACCAAGCGGATAGAGAAAAGGGCGCTTGAGGAAAAGCTGCCTCCAGGGATGAGCCGCAAGGAGCACGTTATCAAAATTGTCTATGAGGAGCTCTCAGCCTTCTTGGGAAAACCCGCGCCGCTCCAGCTTGAGGCGGGCAGGTCGAAGGTCCTCCTCATGGTCGGCCTCCAGGGCAGCGGCAAGACCACATCCGTTGCCAAGCTTGCTGCCTACTTCAAGAAGCGCGGATACAAGCCGGCGATAGTCTGTGCCGATACCTACCGCCCCGGGGCCTATGAGCAGCTGAGGCAGCTCGGCCAGCAGATAGGCGTCGAGGTCTTCGGAGATCCGGAGTCAACGGATCCGATAGTCTTGGCTAAGGAGGGAGTCAGGCGCTTCAAGAAGGAGCGCTCGGAGCTCATCATCGTCGACACCGCGGGCAGACATCGCCGCGAGGAGGCGCTGATGCAGGAGATGCAGGAGATTGCCCGTGCCGTGGAACCAGATGAGATAATGCTGGTCATCGACGGCACCATAGGACAGCAGGCGAAGGAGCAGGCGTCGGCGTTCAAGCAGGCCACTCCCATCGGGTCTATCTTGGTAACCAAGCTGGACGGCACGGCCAAGGGCGGCGGCGCCCTCTCTGCCGTCGCGGCCACCGGGGCACCGATAAAGTTCATCGGCGTCGGGGAGCACATAGAAGACCTCGAACCATTCGTGCCGGAGAAATTCGTGGCTAGGTTGCTCGGGATGGGTGATCTTGAAACCCTGCTGCAGAAAATCGAGGAGGTGACCAAGGAGGAAAAGCTGAAGCCAGCGGACGTGAAGGCGATGATGGCGGGCAAGATAACGCTCCGCGACGTCTACGAACAGCTGGAGGCGATGAGCAAGATGGGACCGCTGAGAAAGATCATGCAGATGATTCCCGGAGTAGGGGTCTCCCTGCCCGAGGAGCAGATGAGGGTGGGGGAGGAGAAGCTGAAGAAGTTTAAGTACATCATGCAGTCGATGACCCCGCAGGAGCTTGAGGACCCCAAGATCCTGAATGCCTCCCGCATCCGCAGGGTGGCGCGGGGCTCGGGAACCACCGAGACCGAGGTCCGTGAGCTTTTGAAGCAGTATGAGCTGATGAAGCGATTCCTCAAGGCCTTTGCCAAGGGCCGGGGTCCGAGGATGGGACAGCTGGGGAAGCTGTTCCGGTCTGGTTACGGGCCGGGTGAGAAGGGCCCTGGAAAAGGCTCTTAAACGGGCGAGACAATCAACTTAATTAGACAGGAAAAAATCGTCTTATGTGATTGAAGATGTCCGGGCGTTCCAAGGGATTGAGAAGCAAGAGTCGGAAGAAGCTGACCAAACACCCCCGTGAGAAGGGGCTATCTCCTGTCAGCCGTGCAGTTCAGGACCTTCCCGTGGGCAGCAAGGTTTCCATAATTTTGGACCCCGGCGTGGTCAAGGGACAGCCGCATCCGCGCTACCACGGCAGGACTGGAGTTATCAGCGAGAGGCGGGGCCGGGCCTATGTTGTGGACGTCCGCGACGGTGGCTCAATAAAAAAGATTATTTCCCGTCCCGAACACCTTAGGTTGGTGGAGGCATGATCGGCAAACGTGTGGTGAAGGAGAAACCGGTGTCCCTTCCTGAGGTCCTTGGCATTCTGGAGAAGGTCAAGAAGGAGGGAGAGCTGGAGTACTGGCAGAGGCTCACCTATGATTATGCTCAAAAGTTCGCCAAACTCAAGCCGAAAGAGGCCCAAGAGCTTAAGGAGGAGCTTCTGAAGATGGATAAAATCAAGGAGCACTTGGCCGTGGCGATCGTTGACCTGATGCCGGAGACCAAGGAGGATTTGGAGCTGATTTTTTCCAAGGAGAGGGTTAAACTCGAAGACGACGAAGCGAACAAGGTTCTCGAGCTAGTTAAGAAGTATAGTGGTTAAAGAAACGGGCTCGGAGGCGTGTTTTTTGGAGAAAAAGTACGAGGACCGGGGAATAGTATTGGATTTTCTCCCTCAGGGCCACCCTAACGATCCCAGGCCCATTCACCTGAGGGAGCCCATAGCCCAGATACTCGGCGACACCTTCTTCACGCTGCTGGAGGTGGTGCCCTTCAAGGGAGTGACCTTTGTGCCGCACGAAAGGGTTTCCATTGGCAAGGGTGAGCGGGACAAGGTCGAGAGGATAAAACGCCGGATCGGCTATGAGGACTTAACCGCCGCAGCCAAGGCCGAGCTCCAGCCGGCGGTGGAAAGCCTACTCGAGGAAAACCCCGAGCGTTTTGTCGAGTTCTTCAACAGGGCGGGGCCGCTGACAACCCGCTTCCACCAGCTGGAGCTGATTCCTGGGATAGGTAAGAAGCTGATGTGGGCGATAATCGAAGAGAGGAAGAAGAGCCCCTTCGTCGACTTTGCCGATATAGAGAACCGGGTTAAAGGTCTGGTGAACGTGAAATCGCTGATCGCCAAGAGGATCGTGATGGAGCTGCAGGGCGTCGACAAATACCGGATATTCGTCCGTCCTCCGGCTAAGAAATCCACGGAGGATTAGCGGACTTAGTCCTCAGGGTTTTTAACCGAAAGTTCGCTGAGGATATCTACCCAGGCGGTGTTGAAACCCCGTTCGTCAGCCGGCCGGAACTTTTGCGCGATCCTACTCCTCGTCTCGCTTATGATTTCGGCTATTTGCTCGCCAGAATATTTCTTCTCCAGCACCTTGTTGATGGCGGCGAGCTCGCCACCGGATTCCAGCGCGGAGACCATTCCTTGCAGCGCCAGCAGGTAGCCCCTAGCGAACTCATCATTGGGATCGATTTTGCCTCGGTTTGCCTCGAGCCAGTCTCTGGCGCCTTTGAGGTCCCTCTTTTTCATTAGTTTTACCAGCGGCTTGATGTCGATGGTCATAACTAAACACCTCAGGCGGCATTTGCCCTATCTTCTTTCGCAGGTGCAGATAAGGGCTGTCAAATTTCATCCTCACTCGCGAATGGTCTCTAGAATGCTGATGGCGTTCCAGATCAGGGTGCGGGTGTGAACGGGCATGTTGGGATCATTGCTTATCTCATCAAGGATCGAGATGGCAGTTGAAGCCCTGACCATGGCGTCGTTGCTTTTGTTCAAAAGGGCATTCTTGGCCTCGCCAACGGCCCTGCGGATGTTCCGCGGAACGGTAGTGTCCTCGGCCACACGCGACATCATCTCTGCAACCTGCTTCAGTTTTTCCTCTGAGGACACGGACATCACCCCGCCACATGCTCAATCATCTAATTTTAATCCCGGGCCCAAATAAAGGGTTTTGGGGTAGAGCATGAAGGAGGAGGACATACCCAAGGTCGTGGAGATGCTGATGGCCGGAGGCAAGATGTTGGCGGTCCACTGCGGCAGCTGCATGAGTCCCCTGTTTGAGTACCAGGGAAGGGTGGTTTGTCCCGTTTGCGGTGGCCGGGCGAAGAAATCTGTAGCTGAGACCAAGGACCAGGCGCTCGATAAGGTCCGGGCGACGCTGCAGGCAAAGATAGATGCCCTCGCTGAACAGCTTGCCAAGGAGACGGATCACGCTAAGACTTTAGAACTGCTGGATAGAATAAAATCAGCCCTGGAGGCGCTGGAGAGGCTTAAGGAGGGGTGATGGGGTGAAAAAGGAGTTGATCCTGAGGGCGCTGAAGGAAGCGGGAACGCCGGTTACCACTGAGGAGCTGTCCCGAATGACGGGCATCGACATCGTGAGGCTGCGCGTCGATCTTTACCACCTCTCTGAGGAGGGGAAGGTGGAGCGGAGGCTGCGCGGGAACACTCCTGTGTGGACGATAAAGCTGGGGTCGTTTCCCGAGCATCGCTGAGTCACGGCTATCCGCGTGATTTTTTTGTACTGGCTGGATTTGGTCAGGATTCTCGTTGCCGGGGTGGCTCTCGGCGTCTTCATGGGCCGGATAATAGTGAAGCGGCCCTACCACTTGGAGAGGCTGCGTCCCAAGCAGTGGTTCCGCCTAGTCAAAAGGATGAAGGCCAAGCAGTGGCTGGTCCTAATTACCGGAGCGCTTTCGGTCGCTTTTCTCTCGCTGGTCTTATCGATGGCGATTGGTTCCGTTCTGTTTTACTTAGGGATAGAGACGGTTTCTCCTGAGGAATATCCCTTTGTGTCGCTGGAGCAGGACTATCCTTGGTTGACTTTATTGTTGGTCAATGTGCTGCCCGTATTCGAGGAATGGATCTTTCGCGGCGTGTTGATCGATGAGATGATTCGGTGGCGCGGGTCTAAAGTTCTCGCGGTCTTGACCTCGGCCATTTTGTTTTCGGCTTTTCACCTTTCCAATCCCGGCACCTATCCTGCAATCGTCATTTCCATGTTGCCGGCCAGCCTGCTGCTTTCCGTAGCTTATTTGTACTTTGGGCTCGGTGGCGCGGTTTTGGCCCATAATTCCTACAACACCATCTTGGTTTTGATCGGGTTTTTGTCCTAGTGGCGGCATGACCACTTTAAATTCTTTTGGAGTCTCAGTAATGGAGGGGGCGCTATTGGTAATCCGGGTCGTTAAATCTAATGGTCAGGTCGAGGATTTCCGCCCGGATAAGATACTGCGGACCCTGCGCCGAGCAGGCGCCAGCCGGGAGGTGGCCGGGGCGATTGTTAAGAAAATTGAGTGCAGGGTCTACGACGGAATAACCACCAAGGAGATTCTGAAACTCGTCAAGTCCATGATTTCCGAGCAGCAACCGCCAGTGGCGATGCGCTATGGCTTAAAAGAAGCGATAATGCGCCTTGGCCCGGCAGGTTTCACCTTTGAAAACTACATCGCCGAGCTGCTTAGGTACTACGGATACCAGACGAGGTTAAGGAGCATCGTGAAGGGAAGATGCGTGCGGCATGAGGTTGATGTGATCGCGGAGAAGACCGACGGTGATTTTATTCGGGCCATGGTCGAGTGCAAGTTTCACAACCTGCCCGGGACCGCGGTGGGACTCAAGGACGTCATGTACACCTACGCGCGGTTTTTGGATTTGAACGAGGCCGCTGAGCAGGGTGGGGGAGAAAGGTTTGATGAGGTTTGGCTGGTTTCCAATACCAAAGCCTCTGGTGATGCCACGAGGTATGCCGAATGCCGTGGAGTAAAATTAATCTGCTGGAGGTACCCCCGGGGCTGTGGACTAGAGAAGATGATTGAGAGGAGGGGGCTGTACCCGGTAACCGTGCTGAGATCGGTTGATAAAGGGACGCTGGAAAGACTGAGTTCCGCCGGCGTGGTTCTGGTCAGACAGTTGCTCACCACGGACCCAAACCAGTTGACCAGAATTGGGCTGAGCAAAACGCGGTTGATGGTGCTGATTTCAGAGGCCGAGCAGCTGTTGGGCGAGGAAAAAATGAAGGCAGCCCCCGAATGTCTGGCAGGGCAACTCAGGTCATCCGCGAAGCGACCACCGCTTGTCCCACCGAGAGGCAACCATCCCCGGGAGGCAGCAGCTCGTGCCGAACGAACTTTAGTCCGGACTCTTCCACCTCCTTTCTCACGGCAACGGTGATGGCCCAGTTACAGAAGACGCCGCCGGACGCGCCGATTACCTCGATTCCCTCCGATTTGGCCACTTCAATGGCCATCTGGCTTAGTCCGCGGGCAATTGCCAGCTGGGCTGCGGCGGCAATGTGCTTGCGCGGAACATTCCTTTTTCTGGCGGCCAAGACATCTAGGAGCAACTTCGAGGTGTTTAGCATCAGCTTACCGCCGAGGTTTTCCACAGCCGGTTCAATGTTGACTTTATCGGCCTCCCCGCCTTCAGCAGCTGCCTCCAGCTTTATGGCAGGCTCGCCCTCGTAGGTCCGCTGGAAGCAGATTCCTAGGAGACAGGAGACGGCATCCAGAACCCGGCCGCAGCTGCTGCTCGGGAACACATTTAATTTTCTTTCCAGCTGTTGGAGGACGATTTTCCGCTCACTTTCCCCGTATTTAAAACCGTTCGGGCAGTACTCGCGAAGGACGCGATCGAGTTCGGCGGTTTCAAGGTGTCCCCAGAGAATTCCAGCAACCATCCTGGCCGGATAAATTGCGGCCAGATCTCCGCCCGGCATCGGCTGTTTCACCAGACCGCCGCGATGTTCATAAGAGTCCAATCTGGCCACCATGATCTCCCCGCCCCAGGCCGTCCCGTCGGGCCCGTAGCCGACACCATCTGCGGCCACTCCCACTAGTTCGTCGAGCCCATGTTCGGCCATGAGGGCGCACAGGTGGGCGTGGTGGTGCTGGACGGCAACGGTCCGGGCTTGGAACTTCTCCGCCATTTGGGGAGCAATCCGGGAAGTGGAATATTCTGGGTGCAGGTCATGAGCCACGAAATCAACTTTTTGCAGGTTCAGCAGGTGCCTCAGCCTGGCAATCGCCTCCTGCAGATACTCCAGAGTTTCGAGCTTGGAGGTATCCCCTATGTGCTGGCTGAGAAAGCAGCGATTGCCGGTTAAAATCGACGCGGTGACGTTGAGGTCCCCGCCCAGAGCCAGCACGCTGCGGTCACTGTTGAAGGCGAGCTGAATCGGCTCGGGGACAAAGCCGCGGGAGCGCCTCAGGAAGGCGGGCTTGCCCTCGATCATCTTGACCACCGAGTCGTCGCACCTGTTGACGATGATGCGGTTGTGCAGCAGCAGGTAATCGACGACGTTTTTCAGCCTCGCCAAGGCCTCGTTGTTGTCCACGATCATGGGAAGCCCGGTCACGTTGGCGCTGGTCATCACATAAGCCGGCTCCCTTCCTGCGTGCAGGAGGAGATGATGGATTCCGGAGTAGGGGAGCATCACCCCGATGGTGTCAAGTCCCGGGGCCACCAGCTCGGAGAGATGATAATTCGGTGATTTTTTCAGAATGACGATTGGTCTACGGTAGGAGGTGAGCAGCTCCGCTTCTTCCAGTGATACCTCAGCGAAGGTTCTCACAGTATCTAGGTCCTTGGACATCACCGCAAAGGGCTGCTGGGGGTGATCGAACTCCTTCCTCAACCTCTCCAGCACCCCGTCGTCGGTGGTCCTCGCAGCGATGTGGATGCCTCCGATTCCCTTCACGGCGACCAAGCATCCTTCATCAAGCAGTCGTGCTGCCTCAGTGACCGGGTCCCCCGTTCTGACGATCTCGCCGCTGGAATGGTACAGCTCCATGCGGGGTCCGCAGACGGGGCAGGCCGTGGGCTCGGCGTGATATCTTCTGTCAGCCGGATCTAGGTACTCGCAGAGGCAGTCAGAACAGAGCGGGAAATGTTTCATGGAGGTTCTGACGCGGTCGTAGGGGAGCTCTTCGATGATGGTGAATCTAGGACCGCAGTTGACGCAGGTTATGAACGGGTAGTGGTACCTTCGGTCATTTTTGTCGAGCATCTCGCCGAGGCACTCATCGCAAAGGGCGAGGTCGGGTGGGATCACCGAGGGAAGGCCCAGCTGCTTCCTGTCGCTGGAGTGGACCTGAAAGTCCTTGAATTCTCGGGAGGGCGGTTGCCAGAAAACGGCTATGGATTCGATGCTCGAGCGCGGTGGTTTTTCCGACCGGAGCGCTTGGATGAATTCCATGATTTTTTCCCTTCTCCCCTCGACCACTATCTGGACTCCGGCGTCACCCATATTGCGGACAAATCCCACAAGTTGGTGTTTGGTTGCCAGCCGGTATACGAACGGCCTGAAGCCCACACCCTGCACGATGCCGCTGACCTGAATTTCCGCTCTTTCCATCTTTCTCCCTTTAACTCCAATGTTTCGGATAATAAAGAAATTGAATGGGACTATGCGGAACTTAAGCCCCCTGTTTTCCGGAGATTCGGAGGACAATCCTCTTTGATGCTCAATTTAAGGGATCCCGAACTTTTGGCACTGCTCGTCGACCATTTGCTGTATCCGCGCCATCTCCTCTTCAGTCAAATGCCTGAACCTGCCCTGCGCCTTCAGATACTCGGCGACCGGCCTTCTTTTTGCGGGCTTGAAGGTGACGTTTATCTTGCCCGCTTCAAACTCGTACAGGATCCAGGCACCCGTGAGCACGGCCAGGCGGGCCACCTCTATCGACTTGCTGCTGTCGATTCTCCATCCCGGGACGCACGGGGCGTGCACGTGCACGTAAGTGGGGCCTTTAATTGACGCCGCTTTTTTCACCTTCTTCTGAAAGTCGAGGGGATAGGCGACCGAGGCCGTGGCCACATAGGGGGCTCCGTGGGCAATCATTATTGCCGGCATGTCCTTCTTCGGCAGATCCTCGCCCCTCTTAACCTTACCCACGGGCGTCGTGGTGGTCCAGGCGCCGAAGGGGGTGGCCCCGCTTCGCTGGATTCCGGTGTTCATGTAGGCCTCGTTGTCATAGCAGAGGTAAAGGATGTCCTCGCCTCTCTCCACGGCACCGGAGAGCGCTTGGATCCCGATATCGGCTGTGCCACCGTCACCGGCGATGGCGACCGATTTGACGTGTGTTTTGCCCAGCACCTTTA
Source organism: Hadarchaeum sp. (SeqCode) (assembly GCF_049969415.1). Lineage (NCBI taxonomy): Archaea > Methanobacteriati > Hadarchaeota (SeqCode) > Hadarchaeia (SeqCode) > Hadarchaeales (SeqCode) > Hadarchaeaceae (SeqCode) > Hadarchaeum (SeqCode) > Hadarchaeum sp. (SeqCode). Next base: position 49,126 of record NZ_JBMFOX010000001.1, on the reverse strand, counting down.
GCGCCCGGGAAACCCCGGAGGCAACGGCGGCGGCATTTTCGAAGGCAACGTGTATCCATGGCACCCTCCAGGCGGTTTCCGGATACGGCGTCGTGGTTACTTCCATGCATCCCGTGGCCTGGCTGATGATGACGTTCTTGCCCAGCGCCTTCAGCGCGTGGCGCAGCGATAGGGCGCAGGGGCAGCCGGCGCAGGCGCGGTGGCCCGGGGCCAGCAGTTCCAGATCTGAAATCTCCTTCATCAATCATCACTCACCAAGTTTTCCTGAAGACCCAACCACCTGATCTTTTCCTTGACCTCACCGGTCTCAGCCGCCATTTGTGCCTCTCTGACGGCCTGCTCGATATGGGCCGAGGTGACGTCCCTTCCGGCCAGTCCGCAGATAAAGTTGAGCAGCAGCGGGGCCCGACCTCGGTTGACGAAGGCCGCCGCCGTGTCGATGAAGAGGCCTCCCGCGTGGCCGAGGGAGATGTCCTTCTCTATCACCGCGATGGCCTTGGCCCGCCCTAAGGCTTCGACCATTTCCTCGACCGGGAAGGGGCGAAATGATTTCAGCTTCACCAGCCCCACCTTTTCTCCATGTTTTCTTAGCCGATCCACCACATCCTTGGAGCTGCTGCTAAGCGAGCCCATGGTGAGTATTATCACTTCCGCGTCGTCGCTTTGGTATTTCTCCATAATTCCATAGCCGCGGCCAAAGCGATTTCTGAATTCAGCGTCGATTTCCTCGATTTTGGGCTTTGCCTCCTGAACCGCTTTCTGTAGCAGGTATCTGAATTCCATGTAGTATTCGGGGACGCCGACGGGCCCCATCGTCACCGGCTTCTCGGGGTCGAGCGCGTAGGGGTAGCGGTAGGGAGGCAGAAAGGCGTCGACTTCCTCTTGGCTGGGACAGTCGACGGGTTCCAGCGTGTGGGAGAGGATGTAACCATCGTAGCAGACCATGACGGGGAGCAGGACTTCCTCGGCGATACGAAAGGCCTGGATGGTGGTGTCGAGGATCTCCTGATTGTTCTCACAGTAGAGCTGGATCCAGCCCGAGTCCCGCACCGTCATTGAGTCCTGCTGGTCGCACCAGATGCTGAGCGGGGCGGACACCGAGCGGTTGGCGTTGGTCATGACGATCGGTAGTCTGAGCCCGGAGGCCACGTATAGCATCTCGTTCATGAGAAGGAGTCCTTGTGATGAGGTCGCCGTGAAAGCGCGCACGCCTGTGGCCGCCGCGCCGATGCAGGCACTCATGGCGCTGTGCTCCGACTCGACCTTGATGAACTCCGCATCCAGTTCCCCGTTGGAGATGTATTCCGCTAGTTTTTCAACGACGGTCGTCTGCGGGGTTATAGGGTAAGCCGAGATCACCTTCACCCGGGCCAGCTTGGCGGCAAGAGCGGCCGCCTCATTGCCGTCGATTATCTGTTTCATCGGTTACCGCCCTCCTTCATGGCTATCGCCTTGACGGGACATTCGTTGGCGCAGATGCCGCACCCCTTGCAGTATCTGAGGTCGATTTTGGGCGGCTTGCCTTTAGATATCGCCGCCTCGGGGCAGAAGAGCCAGCAGATTCCGCAGCCGGTGCATTTGGCCGGGTCGACTACGGGAGAGAAGGTCCTCCAGCCTCCGGTTTCGTATTTTTCCGAGTTTCCGGGCTCGGTTATTACGGCTCCGGGCTTGAGCTTCATGAGATCACCGTCTCTTCATAGGCTCGCTTGGCCGCACTAATGTTTTTCTCGGCCAGCTTTCCGAACCTCTTCTCAATCACCTTTGAGATTGATTCCAGTGAGACCACGCCGGTGGCACGTGCCAGTGCTCCGAGCATTGTGGTGTTCGTTATCGGAATTCCCAAGTTTTCGATGGCGATTTTGGTCGCGTCCACAACCGCGATCTTTTTTCCTTCCAGATTTTCGGGAACTTTTTTGGAATTAAGAATCACAATCCCTTCGGGTTTCAGCCCCGCGGCCACATCGACGGCTTCAACCAGAGTCGGGTCGAGCACCACCACATAGTCTGGACTGTAGACCTGTTCGCGGGTGCGGATGGGCTGTTTGTTGATGCGGGTGAAGGCCACCACGGGAGCACCGCGCCTTTCTGCACCGAAAAAGGGAAAGGCCTGGCAGTAGTTGCCCTCGAGGAAGGCGGCCTCTGCCAAAAGGCGCGCCGCGGTAACGGCCCCTTGACCGCCCCTGCCGTGGAATCTTATCTCTATCGTGAAAATCCCCTTTTTCCTTTTAACAAAAGTTAGCGTTCCCTTATAAATTTTGATCGGTGAGTTGAACGGAAAATTGTCCCCTGTTTTAGTTCCCACCGGAAGAGGAAGCTTGGTCTTTTTTTACCTGCAGCAGCCGATTTAGCGATAAATATAGGAGATTCCTGCTTCGCCTGTTGGTTCCTAAGGGGTCGAGTAATTTCAGCCCGGTGGAGGCACCTAGATAAAGGTTGCGGCGTAGCGGTCGATATTGGACTTGGTTTCGCAGGTTAGGGCGAAGATTTTCCGAAATTGATAAATATGGGCCAGCTGTATGATCTGTTGGGGATTTTGGTTGGCCAAGAAGGGAGAAAGATATCAGTGCGAAAAATGCGGGGTCGTTGTTGCGGTTGAAGAGGATTGCGGGTGTGCAGTTTGTGATTTGATTTGCTGCGACGTGCCGATGAAAAAAGTCACCGCGCCGGCTAAAAAGGCGAAGAAGAAGTAGTTTATGACGGCCCCGTGTGGCAGGTTGTTTTTGTTTTTTTATTCACCGAGTCGGAGTGTTTTGACCCATTTGAGGTATCTACTTCCCATAAAAAACAGCTTCCAAATAGATTAAAATGTTGAGAGGGATAGAATAAGATGGTGAAAAAATGAAAAAGGTTTCAAAGGAATTGCTGGACCTGTTAAACGACGCGATTGCTAGGGAACTTCAAGTCTCGATACAGTATATGTGGCAGCACGTCATGTGGGGCGGAGTAAAGGGCTTTGCCGTAAAGGACGAGCTTAAAAAAATAGCCATAGTTGAGATGAAGCACGCGGAAAAGATAGCCGAAAGGCTTTACTACCTTGGAGGCACGCCCACGACCAAGCCTTCGCCTATCGTCGTAGGCAAGACCCTCAAAGAGATGATTGCCCAGGACATAAAGGATGAGGAAAACGCCATCAGCATGTACACCAAGATAATAGAGTTGGCGAGAAAGGAGGGCGACGAAGTAGCCAATCTGATTTTCAGACACATCCTTGAGGACGAAGAAGAGCACCACGACACCTTTACCACACTGATGGAAGAAATATAATGGGCAGCGATTGTTTGGGTCCAGCCCAGAAGCTTCGCTGGGGCAATTTTTTCATGCCCCGGCCCAATGACCATACTTCCGTAGAAACCAAGAGATTCTTTTCGATATTCTAACAGAAATCATGATTGAAAGAGGAGATCCATGAAAATGAACCATGTTGAGGGTAGAAAAAGGGGCGATGTGGTTTTGTACGCGCTGAGCACATGCGTCTGGTGTAGCAAAACTAAGAGGCTTTTGGACAGCCTTGGTGTTGATTATTTTTATGTGGATGTAGACCTTCTAGACGGCGAAAGCAGAAAGGAGGCCTTGCGGGAAATGGATCGTTGGAATCCGAGAAGATCTTTTCCCACAATCGTGATTAACAACAGAGTTGTAGTCGGATTTAAGGAGGAGGAGATAAAAAAGGCGCTGGGACTGTGAGCGGTGAAGTTTTGATAACTCCGGAAAGCGTCGATAATCTTTACAACAGGCTGAAAAAGGAGGCGGAGGCAGCAGGCTACCACCTCAATAACGATGTCGAGTTTGCCAAAAGCCTCGTGAAAGGCTTGCTGGTAAACGAACAAAGATACGGATACTGGTCCTGCCCCTGCAGATTGGCCTCCGGCAAGAAAGAAGAGGACTTGGATATCATCTGCCCCTGTGATTACCGGGACGCAGATCTAAACGATTACGGTGCCTGCTATTGCGGCCTTTATGTCTCCCAAGAAGTGCTGGACGGAAAAAAGACAATTGGCTCGATACCGGAAAGACGCCCGCCGCCTGGGGAGCGGGAAAGGGCAAAGTTGGCATCGGTTTCCACTGGAATCTCCGGAATTTCACTTCCCGTGTGGCGCTGTGTTGTTTGTGGATATTTGTGCGCGCGGGAAGAGCCTCCTGAGGTTTGTCCCATCTGCCGGGCGAAAAAGGACAGGTTTCAGAGGTTCTTGTGAGTTGAGGCGTGATTGGGTACTGGAAGATTGGCGTTGGCGGTGGATTATTTTTCAATCCGGATGGCCTTGGTCGGGCAGCTGCTTTTGCAGGCGAGGCACTTTATGCAGTCGGGTTCTCTTGCCGGATCAGATTTTCTATTTGGGGTGGGATGTTTTGCACCTCAACCGTGTCGAATATGTTGACAGGAGAAAACCTCGGAACAAGTTGCACACCCATTGCATACATCCCAGTCAACTGTCACTGAAGTGCCGTTGATTCCAAGTTCTTTCGGCGAATTGACCGGTCCCAACACATCATGTCCTAAGTGCGCCCCGACTTTTTTCTCTTCGCCGTAAAATCCCGGTCAATTGGCATGCAAGTAGTTTTTTCCCGCCGGGATTTAAGCTTTTCAAAATAATTCAAGTGAATTCCTGAAGTACCTTTTTTATCGATGGTACTGGTCCTTCTTCCACGAGGATTCTTTCGTTCAGCAGCTGTTTTTCGTACGTTTCTCTCTCCTCCCGATAGAAGATCCCTATCGGTATCCTTTCGATCTCGCTCGCCCTTTTCCAGGCGGCGGAGAAGTCTGTCACCTTGTGGCCTTCTTTGTTGAGATCATAAATTTTGGGCAGGTATTTTTCCTTGATTGGGTTAAAGGTCACACATTCCTGAATAACGTCAATGAAGCTAAAGCCACGGTGTCTGACGGCTTCGATTAGTATTGACTTAAGATGCTTTATATCACCCGAAAATCCGCGAGCCACAAAGGTGGCCCCGCACGATAGCATGAGATGCAGCGGATTTAGTGGGGTTTCAAAACTTCCCTTTGGAGCGGACTTTGTCTTGAATCCTTTCTTGGTGGTGGGCGTCACCTGCGATGTCGTCAGGGCAAAAACTTCGTTGTCGTGCACGACCAATGTTATGTCTAGATTTCTCCGCGCCGCGTGGATGACGTGGCTGATTCCTTCGGCGTAGGCGTCACCGTCGCCGGAAAAAGCAATGACTTTCAACTTCTGGTTGGCAACCCTTATCCCCATTGCCGGCGGTATCGTTCTTCCATGCAGGCAGTAAAAGCTGTTGACCTTGATGTAATCGGATATCTTGCCGTGGCACCCCACTCCAGATAGGATTACAATCTCCTCCGGTTTCATTTCTCCGGAATTCACCAGTTCCGCCAGCGCCTGCTTGACGGCGGTTAGGATGCCGAAATTGTTGCAGCCTGGACACCAAGTGTTTTTCGTCGGAGTGTCGAATTCCCTCATTTCCATCCGAACGCCTCCCGTATCTTGTTTGCCAAGAGAACAGGGTCAAATGGCCTTCCATCATTTTTGAGAACGGCGTTTTTAATGCGGAATCCAGTTTTTTCTGCTATCAGTGATCCGAGTTGACCGGTTAGGTTGCCCTCGACCAATAGAACATTATTCGCTGTTCTGAGATGCCGGGAAACCTCCCACTCTGGGAACGGGCTCAGATAAATGATCTGCAGGAACCGTATCGGTCTGTCGATGAGGTTCATCGCTTCCAGGATTGCCCCTTTGGTGGAACCCCATGCCAACACCAGGTTTTCAGCCTTTGAATCACCGTGGATTTTCACCGTCTCCCTTTCCTTAAGATCTCGGATCATCGATGAGAGCTTTCGCAACCTTTTCTCCTGCATTTTTTGTATGCCCTCTGCGGTTTCTTCAGCGTATCCATACTCATCGTGTTCATAGCTGGTGACCTTGACGACAGCACCTTTCTTGCCAGGGAATGTAATTGGTGATATTCCACTATCGGTGAACCGATATCTCCGATACTCTACCTGTTCCGCGGCGAACTCAGCCGGTTCCAACCGAACCCCATTCTCGTCGATCGCGATGCTCATGTAACTCTCCAGGAGGTGCTTGTCTACGATGACAATGGCTGGCGATTGGTACTTCCAAGCTAGGTTCATAACCTCACCAGTTTTCACGAACGCCTCCTCCGGATCTCCCGGGGCCACAACTATGCGTGGAAACTCTCCGTGTCCGGCGTTGAGCAAGAACTTTAGGTCCGCCTGTGCGGTGTAGGTGGGTGCTCCCACGGCCGGGGCAACCCGTTGCCCCACAACGAACACAACAGGGATTTCAGCTTGGCCGGCCATGCTGAATGCTTCCTGCATCAGGGCAAAGCCGCCGCCAGCCGTGCCGACCATCGTTCTCACCCCCGCATAGGCCGCGCCCAGCGCCATGTTGGCTACCCCGATCTCATTTTCCGGATGCACCAAAACGATGCCGAGCTCGTCTTGGGCCGGACCGAGGTAGTTCAGGATGGCGGTTGAAGGGGTCATGGGGTAAGTGATGTAAAGCTTCATCCCTGCCTTGACCGCTCCGAGGGCCAAGCTCTCTGCTCCCGAGATAAATGGAGTTGGATCACGTTTTATTATCTCGATTTTTAGAATTGGCTTGAAATTTTTCCCGGCGAATTCATATCCCATTTTTACAAGCTCAATGTTTTTGGCCGCTTTTTCACCGTAGGCTCGGTTGAGGATGTCTTCGATAATGTTTAACGGAACTCCGCAAAGACCAGCGATGGCGCCGATCATTGCCGAGTTTCTCATGATGGGAACACCGCCCACACCTTTGACCATTGTTGTAAGCGGTATCGGCAACGGTTCGTGGGGTCCTTCGTACTTAGCCGTGTCGCTGTCATAGAGAACGCGGCCACCGCTTGTCAGCTCGTTTTGGTGCTTGGCTATGGTGTCTTGGTTAACGGCGGCGATAAGGTCCACAGAATCCCGGTGATGCCAAATCTGCCTATCCGCCGCCCTTATCTTGCAAAAGTTATGGCCTCCCCGGATGAGCGATCCGTAGTCGTTTATCACAAAGGCGTAAAGGCCCAGTCGGTTGAAGATTCTGCCAATCAGTTCGGCAGCCCTCATCATTCCGTCTCCGGCTTGGCCGCCTATGAGTATGGAGACGTCCTGCATGGTATCATAACGTCATTAAATTGATCATGTTTTCTAAAAGCCTTGTGTTGGGTTTTTCCTTTGACGTGTTTTTAGCGTGCGGTGATTTTTAGGTTCGCCTAAAGATTTAAATTAATTTAGGTTTACCTAATTAATGATTACTATGGTCCCGCACGCGTGCAGGAAGGGATCCAAGCTCTCGGCCTCGGAGGAGGAGTATCTGGAGGCCATCTACAGGGAGCAGTCCAAGGCAAAGCAACGGGTCAAGGTGAGCGAGCTAGCCCAGAAACTTAAGGTAAAGGACCCCAGCGTGGTCGAGATGCTTTCCCGGCTGAGCGATAAGGGGTTGGTTACTCGAGATCGTTCCGGGGCCGCGCTTACCGACCGCGGCATGGACGAGGCTATCAGGGTCGTGCGACGCCACAAGTTGGCGGAGCGTTTGCTTTGTGATGTCTTTGGTCATGAGCTGCCAGGGATCCATGAACACGCCTGCGAGTTCGAGCATGTTTTCGACGATGAGCTGACGGAAAAAATTGACGAACTCCTCAAAAGGCCGGTTACCTGTCCTCACGGGGGGATCATACCTCGATCCAGAGGCAATTCGGAACAGCCAAGCTTGGAACCTCTTTCAGACCTGGGGTGCGGCGAATGGGGAACGGTGGCGACGATTCCGGAGGAGAAGGAGGCGGTGGAACGTCTGCTGGCGTTGAACATCCTCCCCGGTTCTAAGGTGATGGTGACAGAAAAGCTCCCTCGCGGGGCCATCATGCTCCAGTGCGGTAAAATACAGGTCGCGCTCAGCCGCGACATAGCTTCAAAAATTTTGGTGAAGCGGGCAGCGATGAGAAGGGTTCGGCGCCGTGCCGGTCGGGGCTGGCATTAAATCTTTGGTGATTTCGGTGCCGGAAACAAAAAAACCCGAGATAGTGGTGGCGCTTGCGGGAACTCCCAACGTGGGCAAGAGCGCGATCTTTCATCAGATCACCGGGGCTGATGTTATAATTTCCAATTATCCCGGAACAACGGTGGAGCTGATGGAGGGCCGGGTGAAGCGCGGCGAGCACGACATCAGGGTAATCGATCTGCCTGGAGTTTATTCGCTTGGTGCGGTTTCCCAAGATGAGCTGGTTGCCCGGCGTGCTATCTTGGAACAGGAGCCCGACGTGATTATGAACATAGCCGACGCCTCTAACTTGGAGCGTAGTCTTTTCTTGACCCTGCAGCTGATGGAGCTGGGTCGTCCGATGCTGCTGGTTTTGAATATGTATGATGTGGCGCTGGCGAAGGGGCTTCACCCGAGCACGGAAAAGCTCGCGAAGAAGCTCGGTTTGCCGGTGATAACCACCGTGGCCACCCACGGGGAAAACGTGGCCAGGGCCTTTGATGAGGCCATAAAGATTGCCCTCGAGGGAAAAAGACCCAAGCGGGTTTTGCCACTGAGCCGGGACACGGAGAAGGCGATAAGGGAACTCGCGGTCGAGATCGCAAAGTTCCGGGGCAAGGCCCCTTTCAATCTCTCCGCCCGCACTCTGGCCCTAAAGCTCTTAGAGGGCGATGAACACCTCATCCGGGCCGTGGCTGATCTCCCCGGCAGCGAGAGCTTTTTGATGAAGGCGAGAAAGCTGGCGCGGGAAATGGCGGTTGAGTACGGGGAGCCGTCCGCTTACAGGATTGCCCGCGAGCGCCATGGGATCGCGGCCATGATTTCGAAGGAGGTGACTGACATAGTTCCGGTCAAGCCGAAGTGGACCTACCGTCTGGACGACATCACCTCAAACATGCGAACGGGCGTACCGATAATGTTGGCCGTGTTTGCCGCCCTTATCCTCCTATTGATCTACGTGGGTGGATTTTTGGAGGGGTTGGTGGTTGGAGCTTGGGATGCCTATGTTTCTCCCGTTCTCAGCGGCTTTTTTACTTCTCTTGGCAATCTGGGACGGGTCCTTGACATCGGAATTAACCAGGGTATTTCCGGGATCTTGGCGGTCGTGATCCCATACATTCTGGTCTTTTTTCTCATCCTTGCCCTGCTTGAGGATGTGGGCTATCTTCCGCGCATGGCCTTCGTGATGGATTCAGCGATGCACCGGATAGGACTTCACGGCCGTGCAGTCGTCCCGATGCTGGGCGGATTCGGCTGCAACGTGCCCGCGATTATGTCCACCCGGGTGCTGACGACGAGGCGGGAGAGGTTGATCGCCAACTTCCTCATCACCATGGTACCCTGCTCCGCCCGGACTGCCGTCATCTTGGGCACGGTGGGATATTTTTTGGGGGTCCAGTACGCGCTTCTAATCTACGGCATCATCTTGGTCCTGATCTTCATCGTCGGTTTGCTCCTCAACCGCTTTCTGCGCGGTAAGGTTTCCGGGATGATAATGGAGGTGCCGCCGCTGCGCGTCCCCATGCTCAGGCCCCTGTTGAGTAAGACCTGGATGAGGATGAAGCACTTCGTTTACTTTGCCACCCCGATCCTCATCCTCGGCAGCTTGGCAATAGGTGCCCTGGACGTTTCCGGCTTGCTGTCCGTGATAGTAAGCCCGCTTTCCCCGCTTACCTCGGGCTGGCTCGGACTGCCCGCGGTAACCATCATCTCGCTGCTTTACGGTTTTATCAGGAAGGAGGGGGCACTGGTTCTGCTGGTCGCGTTGGCCGGTACCTCAAATCTGCTGGAGTTCATGACGCCGCTGCAGCTTTTTGTCTTCGCCCTCGTCGTCTCAATCTACGTCCCCTGCGCGGCGACCGTGGCGGCCCTCAAGCAGGAGCTGGGATGGAAGGACGCGATACTGATAACAATCGGTACCTTTGTCCTCGCTCTGCTGGTGGGCGGGATCTTCAATCACCTCAACCCTCTGGGAATCTGAGGTAAATGTTATTATGTGCGAATGAACACAAAAGTAATGATACCATGCCGCGAAGATGGTGCTGGCGAAGGCACGGTCCGGGCAGGCCGATGAAGCCGAGATTTCTCAGCTCCATACCGGCCCCGACTATGTTCGTTCCTTGGTCTCCCGGAGAGGGGCCGATTTCCACCTCAGGGCCGATCTATCTCTCCTACGATGAGTACGAGTCCCTCCGCCTGACCTACATCGAGGGCCTGAATCAGGATGAGGTCGCCCAGAGGATGAAGATCTCCCGCGGCACCGTGTGGCGCTGTCTGGAGAGCGCCAGAAAAAAGGTCGTTCAGATGATGGTCGAGCGCAGGCCTCTGATAATCGCCGATAGGCCACCGCAGGAACCGGAGGAGGGAGAACTTGCGCGGGATAGATGGCCTGAAACTTACGGTTCTGATTGAGGACACCAAAAGGAGGCCCGACCTTGTTGCGAAGCATGGGCTATCCTTTTTTATCGAAGTTGAATCGGCCCGAGGCAGCCTCCATTTGCTTTTCGATGCCGGGCCTGAGGCGGAGGCGGTTTTGGATAATGCCAGAAGGCTTGGTGTTGACCTGAAGAAAGTGGATTACATCGCCCTCAGCCATGGACATAGCGATCATACTGGCGGGCTTCTTGGTGTTTTGAAGTTTATCAATAAAAAATTGCCCATAATTCTCCATCCAGAGGCGCTTGAACCAAAATTTGTGTTAAAAAAGAAGAAGCCCAAGAAGATCGGCATGCCGTGCACGGCTGCGGAGCTCGAAAGCGCCGGCGGTATTTTGATCCGAAATAAAAAACCTTACCAATTGGTCCCAGGTGTCTGGGTCAGCGGTGAAATTAAAAGAACCAACCGGCTGGAGCAGGTTAAGGGTTTCAGGACAAAGAGGGAGGGAAGGCTTGTTAAGGACAACCTCCCTGACGATCAGGCACTTTTTGTGAGGGTCAAGGGCGCGGGGTTGTTGGTCATCACCGGCTGTGCTCATGCTGGAATAGTTAACACGATTGAAAGCGCTCAGAGGATGACCGGTTCCAGCTGCTTGCACGCGGTCTTGGGTGGCTTTCATCTGTATAAATCAGACACGGGAAGGATAACTTGGACCGCCGGGAAATTTAAGGAGTTCAGCGTGGAATCGCTGATGCCGTGCCACTGCACGGGCAGCAGGGCCGTCGCGAAGTTTGTTAGCCTGTTTGGGAAAAATTGTCGAAGGATTAGGACAGGCGATTCGGTTACTTTTGGTGGACCAAAGAATATTACAGAACAAATACAGTCGCGGCAAAGACCGTTGACCACATTCCTTTCTTCATAGGGTAGTCTGGGTGATGTTGGTGGTTCTTACTATTTTCCCCGAAATTTTCCAAATCTGCTTTCTCTCATTCCAAATTTTCTCAGGATCGAAAGTTAGGCCTAGGAAGCCAGCGGGCGTTGATGCGGCCAGATCTTCAGCATAGTCGCCCGCTTCATTCGCGGTTTGCCCGCAGGCATCATGTCCGCTGATGTACTCATAGGTGTTCTTGTTCGCAGGTATCGCACAGCCGATACTCGCTGATATCAGGCGCCCCCTTTCGTTGCCGCAACATCTGGCGAAAACTCCAAAGACAATTTGCCCGTATGAGAGCATTTTCAAACTTTTCCGCGGCTAATCATTTTACACCCGGGCGGGATAGTGCTTGAGACTGAGACCAAGTTAAACCTTGCCATCCCGGCCCTTTCCAGTGCATATTCAAATGATTTAGTTTTCCCGATCATGTCCGGCACCGCGGGTTAAAAACAAATATTTTGGCAAAGTTCATCTAAAGCAACTTCTGACATACACTCATTTTTTGATGTTTCGTCTGGATTTTAAATCGTCGCCACGTAAGTTTTTGCGTCTTATCAACCAAAAATGTTAAATTTAGGTAAATCCTAAATTTTCTGATAATGATGAAGGCGGAAGCAGCTTTGACAGAGACAGAGACCAAGTATCTAATGTTGATCTACAGAAAGCAGGTTGAGGGCTCATCGGATGTCAGTACCACAAGTATCGCAAAAATTTTCAAAGTTCGACCCGCCACGGTAACTGAAGTGTTGCGAAATCTTTCCAAGAAACGGTTACTTGTCCACCGGCCCTATCGAGGCGTCGAGTTGACTGAGGAAGGCAAACGAGAGGCCCGAAAGTTGCTAAGAAAACACCGCATCTTGGAGGTGCTCTTTGCGGATTTGTTAAAGTACGACCCCAAGAGCGCTTGTAAAGAGGCTTCTAAACTGGATTATCATGCCTCGATGGAACTGATTAATACCATCTGTCGCACCTATGGACACCCCACATCATGTCCCTGCAAGAAAACCATCTTCACCGACGTAAGATGTAAACGGGAGGGTTGAAATGATCGAGGTTCTCTGGATTCTTTTGGCTACATTTATCGTTAGCCTGATTTCATTCATCGGGGCGGCCACACTGGTGTTATCAGAAAATATGTTAAAGAAAATATTGCTGGCACAAATCGGGTTTGCTGCTGGGGCTATGATCGGCGGCGGTTTTCTCCACCTGTTGCCGGAAGCGATAGCTAGCGGAACCGCCAGTTTGGAAGATGTCTTCTTGATGGTGATCGTAGGTTTCGTGATTTTTTTTATCCTGGAGAAACTGCTCTGGCGGCACTGTCATGAGAGAGCGTGCCCGATACATACCTTCGCTTATCTAAACCTCATTGGTGATGGCGTGCACAATTTTATCGATGGCTTGATCATGGCGGCCAGTTTCGTCGTGAGCGTACCTCTCGGATTGACCGCCACCATCGCCATCGCTGCACACGAAATTCCGCAGGAGCTGGGAGATTTCGGCGTCTTGGTCTACGGCGGTCTCAGCTCTCGAAAGGCGCTGTTTTTGAATTTTGTGACTGCTTTGACGGCGGTGGCAGGAGGAATTCTGGGCTATTATTTGTTCCCCCACCATGAAATCGCGATGATGTTTTTGCTGCCCTTCGCCGCGGGCGGATTTCTCTACATCGCGGCCTCGGATCTGGTTCCCGAGCTGCACAAAGAGGCGAGCACCACCAGAACCTTGGTGGCCTTCTTCGCGTTTATAATCGGAATTGCTCTGATGTGGGCGCTCAAGATGTTGTGATTTCTTGGTAAATCCAATTGGTATCGGCAGTTACTTTTCTAAGGCGCAACCGAGGCATTTATTTGTCGCGAGTTCAAAAATGGGCTAAAGGAGAATGTGGCTGGTCGATTTATGGCAATTGTTTACGGTCCGGTTTCCTCTTGGCGACTGGGGAGATCACTGGGCGTGGATCCGATTTGTCAGAAAGGAAAAATTTGCTCCTTCGACTGCATCTACTGCTCTCTCGGACCCACAACCGAGAAGTCGGTCGAACGGAGGGTTTTTGTCACCGAAGACCAGGTCGCGCGCGCCCTCAAGCGGGCAGTTAATAAGGTTAGGGCCGATGTGGTGACCTTCTCTGGCACGGGTGAACCAACGCTGGCTCGGAACTTGGGGCAGCTTATAGATATAGCCCGAGAAATCTCGGGACTTCCGGTGGCGGTTCTGACCAATTCTTCGCTCAAAATCCGGAGGGAGGTAAGGGAAGATTTGGCCAAGGCAGATATCGTGAAAGGCAAGCTGGATGTTTCCGACGAGCAGTTACTTCAGGCGGTAAATCGGCCGCACTCGGGCATTTATTTCCACGAGATAGTTGAGGGTTTAAAGAAATTTCGCGCTGAGTTCAGGGGCAGGTTTCAGCTGGAGGTCATGTTAGTCCCGGAGAACATGAAATTTTCACGTGAAATTGCCAAAATCGCCAAGGAGATAAATCCCGATGAGGTCCAGTTAAATACTCCATTGAGACCCAGTCGGGTGAGACCGCTGACGCTGCAGGAACTGACGCGAGTTCAGGATGACTTTGTCGGGATGAACGTTCGCTCGGTTTACCTTGCCACCAAACCTCGCGTGGAAGTGAAGATTGGTAGAGGCAAGTTGAGATGGCTTAAGAGAGCGAAAGAATAAATAAACTTGTTCTCACGGACAATGACCCTGCTGATTGTTCTGGTAGAATTAAGTAGCACTGCCGGAAGACAAAATCTAAATTGTTAGGAGTCCAGAATAAATTGACCTTCATGAATTCTCATCCTTTGAGCACCGAGATTAAAAACAGCCTCGTTGCTGCGCAGAAGGAGGAGATCAACGGCCTTCACATTTACAAAAGGCTGTCGTCTTCGGCGAGGGACCAGAGGACTAAGGAGATATTGAGCCGGATGGCGGATGATGAGCTCAGACACTATAATTTCTGGAAGGACCACACGGGTCTCGAGGTGAAGCCAAACGGGCCGTTGGTCTGGTTTTATCTTTTTGTGTCCAGAATTTTCGGAATAACCTTTGGCCTGAAATTGATGGAAAAAAGCGAGGAGCGAGCGCAGGAAAACTATGAAAAGCTGTCAAAAATTATACCGGAGGCTGAGGAAATCCTAAGGGATGAGGAGGATCACGAGAAACAACTTATCGATTCAATTCACGAGGAAAGGCTTGAGTATGTTAGCTCCATGGTGCTGGGACTGAACGACGCTCTGGTGGAGCTAACTGGGGCACTGGCCGGGTTCAGCTTTGCCTTCGAGAACAGCCGCTATGTTGCCGTTGCGGGGTTGATCACGGGCATCGCTGCCTCCGTTTCTATGGCAACTTCCGAGTATCTGTCGACCAAGGCGGAGGACTCATCAAAACGTCCGGGTAAGGCCGCGCTTTACACAGGAGTAGCTTATCTGGCCACAGTCATGCTTTTGATAGCTCCGTTTCTCCTGTTTCAGGAAACACTCCTCTCACTGGGGTTGACAATACTGTTCGCCGTTTTCATTATATTTGTCTTCACCTACTACGTGTCAGTTGCTAGGGGATTTCCTTTTCTGCGGAGATTTGCCGAAATGGCGGCAATCAGCCTCGGGGTTGCCGCGCTGACGTTTCTAATCGGTGTTGGGGTTAGAATATTTCTAGGAATAGAGATTTGAGATTTCGAGAAATCGGTACAGCGGCAGATATTCCAACTTTCGAACGGACGCGTTTAGTATTTCCTATGGCCGCTGAATTGGTCAGAACCAAAGCTTTTTATATTTTGTGCTATAGAACATATTTCGGTGATGGAAATGTTCGGTCGGAAGGGATATCGGCGGTTCGGTGATTGGCCGGGACATGGTCCGTTCAGCTACTTGCCACCCTGGCAGCGGCCCGGTTGGCTCTACGGTCCGGGAGCCTGCTGGTGGCTCTACGCTCCGCGTCCACCCGCGATGGCATTGACTCCGGAAGAAGAAATCGACTATCTCAAAAACCATATGGAGAGATTGAAGCAAGAGCTGGAGCTCGTTCAGGAACGGATTAAACAGCTGGAAGAATCAAAATCCCGTGACACATATGGCCAAGGTTAAGGTGGCCATTGCTACCAAGGGACAGAAAGGGCTAGGAGACGAAGTTGCAGACCACTTTGCCAAGGCGGAGACATTCACCATAGCCACAGTCGAGGGGAAAAAGGTTCACTTGGAGATAATGAAAAATCCGGCGGCGGGACTTTCCCGGGGCAGGGGCCGGGTGGTTGTTCAGAAGCTGAAAGAGTTCGGTGTGGACGTGGTCGTGGCCGCCGAGATTGGGCTTGGGGCGCTATCGCTTCTTAAGGAGGAAAAGTTGAAGGTCGCCAAAGTTCATGTCGGAACAAAAGTCATCGATGTTATCCGGGACGAGCTATACAAGAAGCATTTTTCGGCCTGATTTCTTTACACAATCCAGCAAAATCCAGCCGCAGTATTTCAAGATTGGTGGGATTTTTTCAATAGCCTATAAAACCAGACGGGATTAATTCACTTGATTTTTTCGAGGATGATAGCCGGACAGATTTTTTTCACCCCTTCAATGGCACCGATTTTTTCGGAGAGGATTCTGGAGAGCTCCCTGCCGTCCCTGGCCCAGATTTCGGTCATTATCATATGGTCTCCCGTTGAGGTGGCCACGTATTTAGTCTCAGGCAGTTCCGCCAATTTTTGCGCGATTTCCAGCAGTTTATCCGGTGTGGCGTCGATGCCGACCACTGCCAAGGTGGAGAAGCCGATCTTTTCATGATCGACGACGATGGTGAATTTTTTTATCACTCCTTTCTCCTTCAGGGCAAGAACTCTTTTCCGGACCGTTGACTCGTTCAGCCTCAGCCTCCTGGCAATTTCCGTGAAGGATAGGCTGCCGTCGTTCTCCAGCATTTGCAGAATCTTCAGATCGAGCTCGTCCACCATGTTTTCATCCTGTTTAATAATAATTTGGGACATATAAATCCTTTTTTCGGACAAAAGTTTAATAAATCCGTAGATAAATTAACTCTTGGGGATTGGATGAAGAAAATGACCGAGAAAAATTTGAAAGAAGCTTTTGCGGGAGAAAGCCAGGCCCACATGAAGTACGCCATATTTGCCGAGAGGGCCGAGGAAGAGGGGCTTAAAAACGTGGCCAGACTTTTCCGGGCCATTTCCTACGCGGAACTGGTGCATGCAGCGAACCATCTGCGAACGCTCGGGCAGGTCGGAAGTTCAGCGGAAAATTTGCAGGCGGCGATTGACGGTGAGACATATGAGGTTGAGGAGATGTACCCGGCGTTTAAAGCCGTCGCCGATCTCCAGAACGAGCTGGGAGCGCAGCGGAGCATTAACTATGCGCTGCAGGCGGAGAAGGTGCATGCCGGGATGTACCAGCAGGCTAGGCAGAGCGTGCTGAGCGGCTCGGACATTGAAATCGGGACCATCTACATCTGCAAAAAATGCGGCTACACCGTTGAGGGTGAGGCGCCGAAGAGATGTCCCATATGCGGAGCCCCGGAGACAGAGTTTAAGGGGTTCTGAGACGGAGATAATTGATGGAGGTGTGGAGATGATGAAGTGGAAGTGTTTGGTTTGCGGCTACATTTACGACGGCGAGAATCCGCCGGAGAAGTGCCCCAACTGTGGCGCACCCAGGGAAAAATTTGAGAAGCTGCCGGATGATAAGGCGCAGCTGATCGAGAGGTCCAGATACACCAACGATCTGCATGTTTCGCTGCAGAAGCTGCTGAGCGAGGTCTTGGCGGTTGCGGAGAACGGAATCAGGGATAACCTTGACCCGAGGTGCTTGGAAATATTCACCCAAGCCAAGGAAATGGCATGGATGATAAGGCAGAGGTCCAGAACCGAGGTTCAGACCCACGTGGGCAAGGGCAAATGGGGATGAAAATACTGAATTTTTTTGACAGAAAAATGGGGAGGTGTAAAAAATGGAGGAAAGTTTGGAGGTAAAAACGCTGCCGCGACTGGGTGAGAAGGCGCCCGAGTTCGAGGCCGTGACCACGCAGGGAAAACTGAAGCTTTCGGATTTCAGGGGCAGCTGGCTCATCATGTTCTCCCATCCCGCCGATTTCACGCCCGTCTGTACCACCGAGTTCATCGCCTTCGCAAAGATTTACCCCGAGCTTCAAAAGAGGAACGTTCAGCTCTTGGGATTGAGCGTTGACAGCGTGACTTCCCACATCGCTTGGATAAGAAACATCGAGGAGAAGTTCGGTGTCAAGATACCGTTTCCCGTGATCGCCGACTTGGACAAGAAAGTTTCGCAGCTCTACGGTATGATCATGCCGGGAGAAAGCAAGACCGAGACTACCCGATGCGTCTTTGTGATCGACCCCAACGGGATCGTCCGGGCGATGATCTACTACCCGCTGACGACGGGGAGGAACACCGACGAGATCCTCAGGCTGATCGACGCCCTGCAGACCACTGATGAGTACCATGTCGCCACGCCAGCCAACTGGAGGCCCGGTGAGGACGTCATCGTTCCTCCTCCGGCCACCCAGGAGGCGGCCGAGGAAAGGCTGAAACAGGGCTACGACTGCAAGGACTGGTACTTCTGCAAAAAGAAGCTGGCGAGGTGAAGGCTTGGCCTGCATATCGCCGGATGGCAAGCCCACCGAGTCAGGCAGAAAAATACTCTTGGCCCTAGCCGAATCTCGCACCCCGGAGGAGGTCGCCAAGGAGACAAATCTCCCGCTGTTTCGGGTTAGGGCCGGCCTAAGGGAACTCGTGGAAGCCGGCCTGGTCCGCGAGGAGCAGGGAAAATACCTCCTGACCGATTCCGGAAGACGGGCAGCAGATTTGGGTTAAAAAGAGTTTGAAAAATTTCAGGAGGTGAGAAAATGGCTAAAGTGGCGCGGGAGATGGTGGAGAGATCAGGCGTCAATGTCGACGAGCTGGTCGAGTTGCTGGTGAAGAACGCAGCGGCAGAGCTGACGACTTATTACTACTACACAATTCTGCGGGTGAACTTGATCGGTCTGGAGGGGGAGGGAATCAAGGAGATTGCCGAAACGGCGAGAATTGAGGACCGTAACCACTTCGAGGCCTTGGTGCCGCGGATATATGAGCTGGGCGGAAAACTTCCGGAGAACATGAAGGACTTCCACGACTGCTCGGCCTGTCCTCCGGCGAGCTTGCCCCGGGATCCAACCGACATCAGGGCGATGTTGAAGGTGCTGGTCGAGGCGGAGAGATGTGCGGTAAGAGGCTACACACACATCTGCAATTTAACTGCGGGCAAAGATCATCGCACCTATGACCTTTCCCTGTCAATCCTGAACGAGGAGATCGAACATGAATCTTGGTTCTCGGAGTTCCTCGGCGAAGGGCCTTCCGGACACTACCTAAGGCGGGGAGAGACGTCACCGTTTGTGTCGAAGTTTCTGAAGTAGGTGGGGGTTATCTCTCCCCTTTTTATTTTTTAGAAGTTATCTATTGATGGTTACATGAGAAAGTTCAGTCGAGAGGAACTGGCCGTTTATGATGGCAGGGAGGGCAGACCGGCTTATGTCGCCTATCGGGGCAAGGTTTATGATGTCTCCTCCAGCTTTCTCTGGAAAGGTGGCAGGCACCAGGCCCGGCACAGGGCCGGCGAAGACCTGACCGAGGCAATGGGGAAGGCTCCGCATGGTGATGAACTTCTGGCGACGTTTCCGGTGGTGGGAATTCTTGTCGATGGTTAAATTTTATGCTTGAATAAACTGGCTGATGGCATGCTTGGTTTCTTTTATGATCTTCATCCCGTGATGCAGGCGTTTCTGGCCACCGTGTTTACCTGGGGCTTAACGGCGCTGGGAGCTTCTGGAGTTTTCTTTTTCAGGGCTTTCAACCGGAGGGTGATGGACGGCATGCTCGGATTTGCGGCTGGCATCATGATCGCGGCCAGCGTTTGGTCTCTGCTCATCCCGGCGATAGAAATGTCTGCGGAGGGAAGTTTTCCGGCCTGGTTGCCAGCCGCGGTCGGCTTTATCGCCGGCGGGGCTTTACTGCAGATTTTGGACAGAGCCCTGCCCCATCTGCATCTCGGCCTTCCCATGCGCGAGGCGGAGGGACCCAAGACGAGCCTGCAGAGAACCACTTTGCTCGTTTTGGCCATAACCCTCCACAACATCCCCGAGGGGCTCGCCGTGGGGGTCGCGTTCGGGGCGGTTACTGTGGGGTTGCCTTTCGCCACCCTCGCCGGGGCGACCGCGCTGGCTGTCGGCATCGGGATCCAGAACTTCCCGGAGGGGCTGGCGGTTTCCCTGCCGCTCAGGCGCGAGGGCATGTCCCGGTTGAGGAGCTTCTGGTACGGGCAGCTGTCCGCGGTCGTTGAGCCGGTCGCGGCCGTAATCGGGGCGGCGACGGTCATCTCGGCCCGTTCCATCATGCCTTATGCCCTAGCCTTTGCCGCCGGGGCGATGATCTTCGTCGTCATCGAGGAGCTGATTCCTGAATCGCAGACGGGGGGCAACCATGATTTGGCCACGATAGGCGCCATGCTGGGATTTGTGGTAATGATGATCCTCGATGTGGCCTTCGGTTAATAGGTCCAGGCGGAAAATCTAAAGGCTGAAAGATGGGAATTTAATTGCCGGCGAGCTGGTGGGCGACCGTCGGGCGCAAGCCTGAGGAAATTCCGTCCATCGGGCAGGTCCGCGGCCCCGCAAGGGTACGGCCGAGAGGTCGGGAAGATGGCACAGAAACGACACCCCACGACTCGCGCCATGATGCGGCAACGCTGAGGTCGTGTCGCTGGGGATGAAACGGCCATCACGCGGGATGCAAGGGCAAATTGCCGCCGATGAACGCCTGCCGGAGGCGGGTGGTAGCCCGCTTAGCTGAATGTCGCCTGAAAACAGAAGACGGGTTACGGCCAGCACGCCGGCGTTAATTTCTTTAATCAATACAGCGATGAACAATAAATGCAACACCACTTTCACGGCTCTCCCGAGCACATGGGCCACGGTCATGCCCACCACTTGTCGGACTTTAAGCGAAGATTTCTGGTCTCCCTAGTTCTAACCGTGCCAGTCCTGCTGCTTTCAGAAATGATCCAGATGTGGTTTGGCTTCACCCTCTCGATACCCTATCAGGGTTTGGTGCTGCTTCTCATCTCAGTTCCTATCTACATTTACGGTGGCTGGCCTTTTCTGTCCGGACTGGTTGATGAAATAAGGTCGCGTCAGCCCGGGATGATGACCCTCATCGGCATGGCGATTTCCGTGGCCTTTTTCTACTCGGCGGCCACGGTGCTTGGAGCTTTCGGAATGGACTTTTTCTGGGAACTCGCCACGCTGATCGATGTGATGTTACTCGGTCATTGGATCGAGGCGAAGAGCCTACTAGGGGCTTCGATGGCGCTGGAGGAGCTGGTCAGAATAATGCCCACAACCGCACATTTGGTTGAGGACGGTGGGTTGAGGGACGTCCCGGCCTCGGAGCTCCGGGCCGGACAGGTGGTGCTGGTTCGTCCCGGGGAGAGGATACCTTCCGATGGAATTGTGATTCAGGGCGCCTCTTCGGTAAACGAGTCCTTTTTAACCGGGGAGTCAGTCCCCGTGCCCAAGGGTGCCGGGGCGAGGGTCATCGGCGGCAGCATCAATGAGGAGGGGGCCTTAAAGGTGAGGGTGGAAAAGACGGGTGAGGCAACCTATCTGGCGCAGGTCATCAAGCTGGTGAAACAGGCGCAGGAGAGCCGATCTAGGACCCAAGATCTGGCTAACCGGGCCGCCGCGCTGCTTTTCTACGTGGCCCTCGGCGTCGGGATTTTGACCTACGTCGCTTGGTCGCTGGTTTCAGACCCGGGCTTTGCGATAGAACGCTCCGTTACTGTTATGGTGATTGCCTGCCCCCACGCTCTTGGTCTGGCCATACCACTCGTCGTGGCCATCTCCACCTCCATCACCGCTAGGAACGGGATTCTCATCAGGGATAGGAGGGCCTTTGAGGCGGTTAGAAATGTGGATGCGGTTGTTTTTGACAAGACGGGGACACTGACCGAGGGGAAGCTCGGCGTCACCGATGTTATCTCCTTCATTCCTGAGGAGGAACTTCTCAAGCTCACCGCCAGCATCGAGCTCAACTCCGAACACATGATAGCTAAGGCCATCGTCGAGCGCGCGCGGGAGGGCAATGTTGCCATCCCGCCCGCCGAGGATTTCAGGGCGATACCGGGCCGGGGCGCTAGGGGCAGGGTTCAGGGTAGGGAAGTTTACGTGGGCGGCCCCAACCTGCTGAAGGAGCTGAGGAAGGAGCCCTCTGATTCTAGGATAGAGGAACTTCAGAAAGGGGGAAAAACCATCGTCTTCACCCTGGTGGACGGGGAGCTGGCCGGGGCTTTTGCCCTCGCCGACAGGATTAGGGCCGAGTCCTTTGAGGCGGTCAGGCGGCTGAAGGAGATGGGCCTGAAGGTCTACATGATCACCGGAGACTCCGACGAGGTCGCCCGCTGGGTCGCCGAGGAACTCAAAATTGATGAGTACTTCGCCCAGGTGCTGCCCGAAGAAAAAGCGGAGAGGGTGAAGGCCTTGAGGGAGGCAGGACAGCGGGTGGCAATGGTGGGCGACGGGATCAACGACGCACCGGCTCTGGTCACGGCCGACGTCGGTATAGCCATCGGTGCCGGCACCGACGTGGCGATCGAGAGCGCGGACATAATTCTGGTGAGAAATGACCCTAGGGACGTGATCAAGGTCGTAGAAATTTCCCGCCGGACTTACTCCAAGATGGTGCAAAATCTCTGGTGGGCGGCGGGTTACAATGTCCTCACCATCCCCCTAGCCTCCGGGGTTCTTTCTGGTCTGGGGGTAGTTCTGAATCCCGCCGTTGGTGCCATAGTGATGTCGCTGAGCACGATCATTGTGGCGCTCAACGCTCAGACGCTGAGGAGGCACGGCCCGAAGGTTCCGAAGCTGGAGGCCGAAAGCCTGATGGTCAAAGACCCCGTCTGCGGGATGGAACTGCGTCCTGAAGAAGCCTTCAGCAAGCTGGAGCACCAAGGGGGGATCGTTTATTTCTGCTCCCGGGCCTGCGAGGAGAAGTTCCGGCAGGATCCTGAGAAGTACCTCTCTGCCATCGGAGGGGAGGGGTCGGCGGGACACGGGCATCATCATTGACGTTTTCGCCACCACCTCGAGTAAATACGCACGGTTTGACAAGTTGTTTGGTAAATCTCCTGAGGAAAAATTTTGAAAACAGTTATTATGCTAAGCTTCATGCTTTTGTGGTGATGGGTAGAACTGGAACGGGGTGAAGAGGTGCCTGACTTGGGGATAATCAGAAGCCCCGACGTGGAAAGAAAGAACAGAATTCCACCGGGGCAGCGGCTGGCCGATGAATGGCCGGTTCTCCACTATGGGAAGGTGCAGCGGATAGACCCCTCAAACTGGAGCCTCTCAGTTTTCGGACTGGTGGAGAGGGAGCTGAGATTGAACTATCAGGAGTTTATGTCCTTGCCTCGCGTGAGGGTCCTCTCCGATATCCACTGCGTCACAGGGTGGACGAGGCTGGACAACCTTTGGGAGGGCGTGAGCACGAGCCACTTGAAAAAGCTGGTCAGGATTCTTCCCGAGGCGAGGTTCGTCATAGTTCACGGGGCGGGAGGGTTCACCACCAATCTTCAGCTCAGCGATTTTTTTGAGCCCGACGTTTTTTTCGCGGTCAAACATGATGGCAAACCGCTGACCCCGGAGCACGGCTATCCGGTCAGGCTCGTTGTGCCCCGGCTGTACTTCTGGAAGAGCGCGAAGTGGGTGGTTGGGGTGGAGTTCATTGCCGAGGACAGGCCCGGCTTCTGGGAGAGCCACGGCTATCACAACCGCGGTGACCCCTGGAAGGAAGAGAGATACTCTGGTTGATTAAGATTTGAAAAAATTAACAGTTATATAATTCGGACTCGAGGTATTGCTGGTGATAGCCTGAAAAAACAGGAGAGTAATGATTTGGCTAAACAGGTCATGAAGCTGGCAGATTTGGTGGCCTATCAGGAGGGCTCCGTGGTCAGCCGGGAGATTATGAGGAAGAAAGCCGGGACGGTCACGCTGTTTTCCTTTGATAAGGGACAGGGCCTTAGCGAGCACACCGCGCCCTATGATGCCTTGGTGCAGATTATCGATGGCGAGGCCGAAATCACCATCTCCAAGAAGAAATATCACCTGAGTTCTGGTGAGGCCATACTGATGCCGGCCAACGAGCCGCATGCTCTATTTGCTTGCGAGCGGTTCAAGATGCTCCTGACGATGATTCGATCGGTTAAGTAAAATCGTTTCTGCGGCCACGATTTGGGAACCACTAGGTCCTGCAGAGGTTATTTGGTGATTCATCGTGGTGAAACCCAAACAGTTATAGCCTTGAATTTTAATGAAGTCTTGGTCGAGATCATGGGTAAGAAATGGGGCCATTACAAGCCGGGTGGCAGGAGCCAGCCCGTGCCCTGCGTCTACTGCGGCCGGATGACGCCGCGAATCAAGGCAGTCCCGGTCAGGCGGCATTACGGTATCGGTGACCTGCGGAACATCCCCGGGCTCGATCGAAGGCGCGTGTTTCTGCCGCACATGAAGGAATATGCCTGTATTTCCTGCGCCAAGCACCGCAAGTTGATTTAATTTTCGTCGATCTTGACCAGCCGATTTTCCCGCCGTTCCTATTTTTAGCGTACCATCTTGATTTTTCTCACAATTTCCCCTATTCTGGCACGCCGGTCTTTGGACTGTTCCACCAGCGTTCCGGTCACGATGATGTCGGCTCCGGCCCGGACGCGCTCCGCCGCCGCCTTGGGTGTTCTGATTCCCCCGCCGACGATTAAAATGACATCAGTCGCTTCTCGCACCGCTCGGACCATTTCAACCGGAACCGGTCTGTCGGCCCCCGAGCCCGCCTCCAGATACACCAGCCTCATCCCCAGATACTGGGCCGCCAGCGCGTAGGCGGCCGCGAGTTCTTTGTCCTCTCGCGGGATCAGCTCGGCCTTGCCCACGCGGCCAACAGCGCCTCCCGGCTCCACGACTAGGTAGGCCATGGGAATCGGCTCCAGCCCCAGCTTTTTGACGATGGGTGCCCCCAGCCGCTGGGCGCCGGCGAGGTAATAGACGTCGCGCGAGTTGAGCATGCTCATGAAGAAGATGGCATCGGCGTGGGCGCTGATGCCAGCCTCGTTGGCCGGGAAGAGAATGACCGGAAGGTCGGTGGTCTTCTTTATCGCGAGCACGGTGTCGTCGAGCAGCCCGCCGCCGGCGTGCGTTGAACCGCCGACCATGATTCCGTCGGTTCCGGCGGCGGCAGCATCCGCGGCCATTATTCCCGCTTTTTCCGGGGGCTGTTTTTCGGGGTCGATGAGCGTGAGATGAGCGGCGCCATGAAGTGAGATGATACGCCGCAGTCTCTCCTCTACCTTCATCCTCGTGGCTCCTTGCTCTTGGGCCTGAGACCGGAGTAGCCACACTTGCGGCACTTGGTAGCCTTGATTGGGTTATGGGCGTTGCACCTCATGCAGATTTTGGTGTTGAACAGGCGCCTCTCCGCGACTTCAAACCTTGCCATGTTTTCACCCCTTTTTCCTTACCTCCTTGAACACTTCAGGTATTTTATTGATTACGTCTGAGGCGAGGAACTCATAGCCCTTATCCTTCAGGCACAGATCGCCGGCCCTCCCGCAGACCCAAGCTCCGGCGGTGGCTGCCTGGAAAGGATCGACGCCTTGGGACAGGAAGGCGCCGACGATTCCGGAGAGGACATCTCCGGTGCCGCCGACGGTCATGCCGGGATTTCCGGTGTGGTTGAGCTTCAGCTCCCCCTTCGCCGAGGCGATGATGTCCACGTGCCCCTTAAGCAGGATGACGCATCCCAGTTTCCGCGCGGCCCTCTTGACCATCTGGATGCGGCCATCTAGATCGGCGGGCAAAGTTTGGCCGGTGAGCGTTTTGAACTCTCCGGCGTGGGGCGTCATCACCCAGGGCATTTTGTTGAGCAGGCTGGTTTCTCTGGCCAAGGCCTTGAAGGCGTCGGCGTCGAACAGCGCCGGGAGTCCGGGGTGGGTTTCCCGCAACAGTCGCGCCAGCCTGACCACGGCTTCGAGAGTTTCCGGCAGTGCCCCCAGACCGGGACCGACGACGACCGCCGTGGCGCTTTCCAGTTCTCGGGAAATCTCAGGCAACGTGGAAGGCTCCAGATCACGGCACTGGAGCTTGATTGTGATCAGGTCCGGCGAGAGCGAGTTGATGGTCCAAGCGGTTCTCTCCGGAGCCGCGATTATGGCGAGGTCAACGCCGCAACGCAGCGCGGCCAGCCCGACTAGAGCTGGGGCGCCCACGTAGCGGGAACTGCCGCCGATCACGAGCAACCTGCCGAAATCTCCCTTGTGGGCATCGGCCCTGCGTTGGGGTAAGATTGCGCCCACGTGTTTCCTTTCAACCCGGGATATTTTTTCCATAGTTACCAAAACTAAAGACGCGGGACCGGGGTTAAATAGTATGCTCAGGTGATGTTTATGGTTTTAAAAGGTGCCGGGGGCGGGAATTGAACCCGCGGCCTCGAGATTTCCTACATCATCCCGTAGTTCAGCACTCACAGCTGCGGTTGAAGCTATGAGTCTCGCGCTCTGACCAGCTGAGCTACCCCGGCTCATAGAGATTTTTCCTGTCAAATCCTTAAGCCTTTTTTGGTCCCGATTTTACCCTTTGGATTCAGCCTGTTTCAAGAACTTCAGGAAGCCCCTCCTGTCCCGCAAAACCGTACACCCGTCCTCATGGCCGGCGAAAATCACATCGGCGAGACCGGTGAAAATCCCATTGTCAATTACTCCAGGGAGGCTGTTGATCTTCTTTTCCAGTTTTGCCGCGTTGCTGATTCTCTTGAACCAGACCTCGACGAGATAATTGCCGTTGTCGGTCACGAAGGGGGCGCCGTCTTTGGTCTTGAGAAGTGGGCTGCCGAGCGCGGCCAGCTTTTTTATCGTGTAGTCCTTGGCGAAGGGCAGGACCTCGACCGGGACGGGAAAACGCTGTCCCAGCCTTCTGACCAGTTTGCTTTTGTCAACGATGATGGCCACCCTTCTCGCGGCCTCGGCGATGATTTTCTCCCGGGTATGCGCCCCGCCGTGTCCCTTGATCAGGTCGAAGTTAGGGTCCACCTCGTCGGCGCCATCGATGGTCAGGTCGAGCTGCTGGTGGTTCTCGAATCCGGTCAGCTTTAACCCCAAATCCCTGGCCAGCCTCTCGGACGACGACGAGGCGGCGATGTAGGTTGCGTCGGGTCGCAGTTCCGAGAGCGCCTCGATTAACTTGGCCACGGTGGTTCCGGAGCCTAGGCCCACCACCATGCCGTCTCGGACAAGCTTGGCCGCTTCTCGCGCCGCCGCCGCTTTCCAGCTCTCGGTGTCCACGCAAATCAGAATTAACTGTTTTTCGGTGCCTTAAAGATTTAAGTAGAAAATGACAATATGAAATCGGTGGCACGATGAAGCGGGTGATTCCGGTCAGCGAGGCCATGAGGACTGAAGTTTTGACGGTGCCCCGGGGAACCAATGTGGCTCGGGCCGCCAAGCTGATGGCGAGCAAGGACGTCGGCAGCATCGTGGTGGTTGATGGAAAGAAGCCCGTTGGTATTCTGACCGAGAAGGACCTTTTGATGAAGGTCGTTAGCGAGGACCTCAAGCCGAGCAAGATTCGGGTGGGGAAGATAATGTCGGCCCCCCTGATCACAATCGGCCCCGACGCCGACATCGTTGAAGCCGCCAAGATCATGGCCAGCAACAAGATCCGCCGGCTTCCTGTGGTTAAAAACGGAAAGCTGGTCGGCATCGTTACCTCGTCGGATATCACCGCGATATCTCCGGCGCTCTCCGAGCTGATGGCCCATCCGGAAAGAATTCCGGAGGAACGCGTGGATCAGAGCGTCTGCGAGAACTGCGGCGAGGTCACCACCGATCTCTATGAAGTTAATGGCATGTGGGTGTGTGAAAATTGTCGTGATTCGATGGGCGAGTAGATGGTTTAATGGCATGCCGTGAAGTGCTCAGCGGCGTGAAAGTTGAAGATGTGATGAAGCCCTGCAGCATATTTGTGGCCCCCAACGATCTGGTCACCAAGGCACGGGCGGTGATGCGTTCAACCGGACTTAAGAGCCTGCCGGTCATCGATGCTGGGAGACTTTCCGGGATTGTGACGATCAAGGAGGTCCTGCAGGTGACCTCGACCCGCTCCAACATTGCCGTTTCCGGGATTATGTCCCCCTACAGGCTGGTGGCCACCCCAGAGATGTCGCTCGTTAATCTGGCGAGGCAGATGGTCGGGCATGAGGTCTCCGACGTTCCCGTGGTGAAGGGACCGAACGACATGACGGTGGTCGGCCTGGTAAGACTCGACGATGTCTTGGCCCAGATTTCCGGGAGAATTTCCCCGGAAAGACGGGTGGGAGAAGTAATGGTTACGGATGTGGTTACCTGCGAGCCCGAGGATGAGATCTCCAAGATCTGGGACCTGATGGAGAAAACAAACTGCTCCGGCCTGCCCGTGGTCAGGTATGATAAGCGGCGGAGGTCAAGACAGGTGCTGGGGATGATCACCCGCTCCGACATAATCAGGTCGGGGACTGTCCGCCTCTCGGAGGAGTCGGACAAAGGCCGTTTCAAGTCGCCGCCGCGCGTGAAATCGGTGATGAGAACGCCGGCCATCGTGGTCTCCCCTCAAACCCCTCTTCCCGCAGCCATCGATCTGATGCTGGAGAAAAAAATTGGCCGGCTGGCGGTGGTTTCGGAGGGAGATCTGGTGGGCATTTTGAGCCGTTCGGATATCGTCAGGTTTGCCTGCGGGTGAAAGCATGCGGAGGATGCCCCACTATAAATCTCTGGACCGAGGCCCCGTCGACTTCAAGTCTCGCGTACACCGCAAGGAGGGCGACATAATGACCATAGCCAAGAAGCCGGTGGTCTCGGTGACCCAGACGATGAGAATAAAAAATGCGGTCGACCTGATGGTGAAGGAGGGGATAAGAAGGCTGCCGGTGACCGAACCCGGGAGCAAGAGGCTGGTGGGCGTGGTCAGGACCAGGGACATCCTAGAATTTCTTGGCGGCGGGGAGAAGTTCAACATCATCAAGGTAAAGTTCGGCGGTAACTTTCTGGCGGCGATCAATGAGCCGGTGAGGGTGGTCATGGAGAGGGACCTGACCTACGGGACCAGCCGCATGTCGATAACCGAGGTTGCCCGGCTCATCCTCGACAAAGGTGTCGGCGGGGTCCCGATACTGGACGATGACGGGAAAATAGTCGGAATCGTCTCGGAGCACGATTTTCTCCGGTTCGTCCCGGAGGAGACCGGGGCCAAGGTGAGCTACTACATGTCCCGCCACGTCGTTACCGCTGAATCTTCCTTCAGGATCCTGGACGCCGCGCGCACCATAGTGTCCCGCGGTTTTCGCCGGCTTCCCGTCCTGAGCGGCGGCAGGCTGGTGGGCATCGTGACGAGCATGGACATCCTGCGTTACCTCAGCTCCAACAGAATCTTTGACCACCTGAGCTCGGAAAGGTTTGAGGACGCGATGTCCATCAGCGTCGGGGAAATCATGACGCGCGAGGTCGTTAAAGCCGCCCCGGAGATGGACGTGGGTGAGGCCGCCGGAATCATGCACCAGCGGGGCTGCGGCGGATTGCCCGTCGTCTCCGGTGAGGAACTGTTGGGGATAATTACCGAGCACGACCTGATGAGGTTGTTGCTTTGAAGGTCCGGGAGCTGATGAGCGCGCCGGTGCTGGTGGTGAAGCCGACCGACACGCTGGCCCACGCGAAACGGTTGATGCTGAGGGGAAAGGTGAAACGGCTGGTGGTGATGGAGCGGGGCAGGGTCGTTGGGCTGCTGACCGTCCGCGACATCGTTTCCCGGCTCAGGGCGGGTTCACCGTCCTGGCGCCTGCGCACCTGGGATAACGGGCTGGTCTCCCGCGTCATGAGCAGGGAGGTCCACGCGGTTTCTCCGGGCACCGATGTCAACAAGGCCGTGGTCATGATGCTCGATAGGGATGTCAGCAGCCTGGTGGTGCTGGATGGCGAGCGGTTGGTCGGGATTCTGACCAAGACCGATGTGGTGAGACATTTTTCAGGGCTGCTGGGGAAGAGGTTTAAGGTGAGGGAGCTGATGAGCAGGGACGTGGTCACGGTCAACCGCCGACAATCGGTGGCGCGCATCGTTGAGATGATGGAGGAGTGCAACGTCCGGAGCGTGGTGGTGACCGAGGGGAAGAAGCCCGTGGGGGTGATAATGGACAGGGACCTAGCCTTCGCCCAGCTCGAGCATCCGGAGAAGGGGGTGAGGGAGAGGGAGGTCAGGTACACGAGAAAGGTGGAGCGGGGCGGCAGACCGCGGGGCCGATATGTTAAATATGTGGCGCTGCTTACTGCAGATGATATTATGCGCAGGGACCCAGTGACGGTTTACCCGGACGCCGACGCCGCTGAGGCCGCGGCGCTGATGATGGAGAGCGGGATGAGCGGCATACCGGTGGTGGAGGGTGAGGAGCTGGTCGGCATCGTGACCAAGACCGACCTGCTCAGAGGAATCCGCAGGGCGGGGTTTGAATGAGGGCCAGCCAGATAATGAGTTCACCCGTGATTGCCCTGGACAAGGACCGGTCACTGGCCGATGCCATCGATTGCATGAGGCGGGCGCAGATCTCCAGGATCGTTGCCGTCGAGGGCGACCGCGTGGTGGGGATGCTGACCGAGAAGGACATCGCCCGGGAACTGGGATCGCTGCACGCCTACCGGCTGCCCCCCAGCCGGCTGCACATCTCTAGCGTCATGACCCCCGATCCCATCAGCGTGGCCCCGGATGTCACGGCGAAGAGGGCCGCCGAGCTGATGCTGGACCATGACATCAGCGGGCTGCCCGTGCTCGAGGGGGGAAAGCTGGTGGGCATCGTGACCAAGATGGATTTCGCCAAGGTCTGCATGGAGTACGACGATGTCTATGTGGGGCAGGTCATGCGGGCCAGCCCCCTCACCGTTTCGCCCGCCGACAGGGTGATCCACGCGCGGAAGCTTCTTCTCGAGGAGGAGATACTGGCCCTGCCTGTGGTGGAGAACCGGGCCTTGGTCGGGATTGTGACGACGAGGGACGTGGCCATGAAGCTGGCGGCGTTTCAGGAGGTGGTCCCGGACAAGTACAAGAGCGAGCGCATCAGGAACCTTCTGGTGGGGGACATCATGACGCAGCCGCCGACGACGGTCAGGACCGACACCAGGCTCCCCGAGGCGGCGAAGCTCATGCTGGAGAAGCGGTTTTCCGCCCTGCCGGTTCTGAACCTCGACGGTGAACTGGTCGGACTGCTGACCAAGACCGAACTCACCGAGCTGGCGCGCGAAAGGCTTTAGTTGGGGATTCAATAGTTTTCTTGGGCGGCCGTGGTCCAGCTTGGTTAAGACTCAGGCTTCCCGAGCCTGCTACGCGGGTTCGAATCCCGCCGGCCGCACCATACATCAATAGATTTGAGTTTGAAGTGTTGCTAAAATTGGCATCCGGAAATTTCGCCAAAAAGTTTATGGCGGTTTGAGTACTAACCTGGACTCAGCCTGGCTTGGGATAATTTCATAAAACTTGAAACACCTTTCCTCTTTGTTTACGGTGGGTCGTCCTTATACCTGTGGCCAGCCTATTTATATCCAGAGGTTTTTTGTTTGTCGTATTGTCGTGAGTGTGGCGCTAGAGTTGACAGCGGAGCAAAGTTCTGCCCGGAGTGCGGTGCCAAGATTTTCGTCGGACCGTCGTTTAGAACACCACCTTCAGGTTTGACGGGTCCGAAGTTCGAAAGCCGATCGGAGGCCCCGGTGGCACGCCAGACGTCGACCGGGAGACCAAAGGCGAAAAGTAGACCTTTGCCGTACACGATTCTTTTGATATTGATTGTGGCCATGGTGGCCACGGCAGCATTGGCTTCGATGGAGGGGCAAATTCCACCACCGACGACGAGCAGCACAAACACGACAACGACCGCGCAAACGACGAGCCCAACTACCACAACCGCCATATCGACGCGCCCGTTCGACGACAGGGTTGACGGAGTAATCCCCTATGGCGGCGGTTATCCGGTGGTCACCGAGATCTCCTATGTCGCCAAGGACGGGACTACCATCACCGGCGTGGAGGCCTACTCCGGCCTGGTCGTCATTTTGACGAAAAAGGGCACCAAGAATGCGACGGTGGTGGCCGGGGTAGAATACCTCGGCGGGGAGCTGGTCCTCGGAGTGCCCGTCTGCGGCTACTATTGGGCACGCGTTACCACGGGGGAAGAAGCCGGCTTCATCAGCAACCTGTGGGATGAATCTTGGGTGGATGATGCTTTCCCCTGCACACCGATCGACTTGGCCCAGAAAGGAATAACTTATGTGGATGCCGAGCAGACCAGTGGCTGGTTTTGGGATGCCTACGATTCGGGTGCCCTCGACAGCAACCAAGTAATCATCGATGCTTGGTCCAACGACGGTTCCACCCACCACGGCACCAACGTTTCCGATATCGCCAGCGGCTGCACGTCATCGGCCACGGCCAAGTCCGAGGTCGACGTTTATTACCAGCCCAACGGCACGGAAAAGGGGTACATCAATGGAGGTTCCATCGTTCCCGCAATCGCCTTGACCATGATCAACGCCAAGGACGCCGACCGGGTGACAGCGATTAACCTTTCTTTGGGTTACAGGGACGGCCTCGCTGATGGCAGCGACCGGCACGGCGTCGAGAGCGCTGACGTCACGAAGATCCAAACGGGGGAGTACCAGTTCCTCGCGGGAATCCTCCACGGGATGGAGGTCATGGGCCAGCCCTACCTCGATCACATTCTAATATCCATCGCGGCCGGGAACATGGGCGTCGACCTCACGGGGCAGCTGGCCGATTTGAGGGAAAAATACCCCAACGCTTGGGACCACGTGATTATCGCTGGTGGCTTGGACGGCAATAACGAGCGCATCCGGGCCTTTAACACCAGCGAGAACCCGGACGATATAATCTATGCCCAGATGCCCGCAGGCCTGAACGGCACCTCTTTCGCCGCTCCGCAGTTCACCTGCCTGGCCACGGCGTTGGCCGGGGAGCGTCCGGACCTGTCAAGCTGGGAAATCAAGAAAGCCATCCTCGAGGCGGCCCCGGTTATCGGCACCTATCGGACCAAGCCCACGCTGGCGGCTGCGCTGGCCAAGGCCAACGAGCTCTTCCCAAGGGATGCACCGACACCCGATATCTCCGGGACATGGTCGGGGACCTACACCTCGGTCGGAAAAAATCCTCGCACGCCGTGGAGCTACAATGACGGCGGAGAGCTAACTTGGGATATCAAGTCCGTCAGCGACGGCTATTTCTCCGGAACCGTGAGCATAACTGGCGTTCAGCTGCGCTGGGATTCATCAGGTGAAGTTGCGGGTTACACCTCCTGTTCTGGGACAGTTTCCGGGAGAATTTATGGGAACACGCTCAAGGGCACCTATTCATACTACGTGGAAGAGACCGGTAGCACGTCCACATGGAACTTTACGGCGACCTTGGGCGGAAACACGATCGGTTGCGAGCAATCCTACGTAAGCGGAACCTCTTTGTCGTTTTCTCTGATAAGCCAGGGGAATCCATAGGCGGCCGGGATCGTCTCAGGTCCTGCGCTTTCTCGGCTTCAGGTCGGCGCCGCATTCGGTGCAGAACTTTGCCTCTGCGGGAACCCGCGCGTTGCATTTGGGGCAGATTGCCAGCGCCCGTGTCGGCTCCGGCGCGGTGGCAGCTTCTGGTTCGGGCTCCGGAGTTGCAGTCGGTTTCTGGCGAGGTAGCGCTCTCCTTCTTCGGGTCGACGCTATCGCGCCCAAGATCGCCATGATTACTATCACCACGACGAAGGGCAGCATCTCCGTCAGCTCCGTGGGAATCGAGGGTCCGGTTGGGGTGGTTTCCTGCGGCGTGGTGGTGTAGGTGGTAGTGGTTTGGGGATACTGCCAGTTCACCAGCCCGTTCTCGGCCATCCTGGACCAGACGTGGTAGCCTACGCCGCTCTCCTTGGCAGCGCGGTAGGTGTAGGTTTCCTGGGGGTTGAGAAATATTATCTCACTGGAGACATCAGACCATTCCGACCAAGTCCCGTCCTGCCAGAGGCAACTTCTGATGAGGACGTTGTCCAAGAAGGGTATGGGCGAGATGTTGGTGAGGTTGAAGTTCAGCTCGTTGCCCGCTTCACCCAGCGCCAGCGCTACCGGGGTGACCTTGTTGACGACTTCCCAGCCGGTGAGGACGATGCTGTACTTGACGCCCGAGGCCGTTATCCCGGAGCCAGGTGGAACATCCTGGTACCAGTAGTGCCAGCCCTCTTCACGGGTCTTGGCAGTGATGATCTTGCGCACGTCGCCGATGTCTCCCCAGGTGGGGTCCACCGTTAGCCATCCGTAGTTCGGAATCCAGACCTCGACCCAGGCGTGGCTCGTCGCGCTCTGGATCTCTTGGTAGAGGTCCTTTTCCTCACTCCTCAAGCCATATCCCAAAACACTCCGTGCCGGAAGGCCCACAGCCCGGCAGAA
This sequence comes from Hadarchaeum sp. (SeqCode), assembly GCF_049969415.1. Taxonomy (NCBI): domain Archaea; kingdom Methanobacteriati; phylum Hadarchaeota (SeqCode); class Hadarchaeia (SeqCode); order Hadarchaeales (SeqCode); family Hadarchaeaceae (SeqCode); genus Hadarchaeum (SeqCode); species Hadarchaeum sp. (SeqCode). The sequence continues at coordinate 15,313 of NZ_JBMFOX010000001.1, read as the reverse complement.
GCCTAGGAACAGGTTGGCGTAGTCGGTGCAGACGCCGGAGCGAACCATCAGCATTTCATTGTCGGTCAGGTCGGAGATCTTGGCTCCGGAAAGCCTCGCCGCCCACTTGGCCTCGTCGTAGGTGACATTTTTCTTGATCCAATCGACGAACTTGGCGATGATTTTCGGGACATCGTTGCCGGCCTCGCCCACCAGCTGCAGCGCTTGGTTGGCCACCTCGGCGGAAACGGTGACGTATTCGTCGGGCTGGAGGTATTGCGCCACCTCCTCGTCCACCGCGGTCGGCAGGGGCTGGTGCGGCACGGCGGCGGTGTTTGTCAGATCCACGGTGACCACGAAGGTGCCGGTGAAGATGTTGTTGGTATAAATGGTTGTCGTCTCGATGACCCAGACGTCCCTGCCGTTGATGGTCTGGATGCTGCCCTGATCCAGCGTCGCCTGGACCTTCTGACGGTCGGAGGATATCGGGATGTCGTATATTTCCACGCGGATGGAAGTCCTGCCCGGATAGTAGGTTCCTTGGTAAGGCAGCTGGATTTGGTACCGCAGCGTGTACTCAGCGGTGAGCGACAGGCCCTCTTCGGCGGCCGCCACGGGAGGCGCCGTCGATCCCACCAGCACGGCGATGAGCGTTAAACAGATTAAGGTGACCAGTACTTTTTTCATTAAAATCTCCTTTTTTATAAGGCACCTGCGGCGGTATAAAATTTTGGCAAGGCGGGTTTCCCCTCGGCTATTTCTTGGGCTTCAGGCGGGTCCCGCATTCCGGGCAGAATTTAGAGTCCAGCGGAATCCTTTCGTGGCACTCGGGACAAATGGCGAGGATCAGCGCCGCCTCGGGCTTCTTTTCACCCTCCTTGATGATTACCGCTTGACCCTTGGCGGTGAGGACCTTCCAGGCCGTCAGCGTGAGCTTCTGTCGCTTGTATTCCACATTGATTACGGCGTTCGCCCCCATCTTCAGGGCCTTCTCCCTCAGCTTCTGGTTCACTTCGTCCAGCGTTGGTTCCGGTGAGAGGGCTGTGGCGGCGTGGACCCTAGCTTGGACGGGCCCGATGACATCGAAGGGTAACGCAGGAGCTTCAGGGTAGATTTTTATTTTTGATAGCGCGGATGAGTCTTTCGTTTCAATCCCAATCAATGTTCTTCGGCACGTTTATAACTTGGACGGTTAGAAATTTTCGACCTATTCGTCAGATAGCATCTCATTTTTCCCATTTTTGGCCACAGCAGTTTTCCCGGGGTCAGCTGTTGGAGGAGCGGCGTCTTGGAGTTTGAAACCACATTTGGAAACCGCTGAAGACATATAAGTTAAAAAATTGATTTTTTTGTGGGACACGATGGACCTCACGTTTATCGTTGAAGTCGTGGTCTTGGCGGTGGAAATTTTGGTGATCGCGTTGGTCCTGGTCCATTTCCACAGGCTGGAGAGAAATACCGAGGCGGTAAACCGTATCATCAAGAGGCTAGACGATCACATCAACGAACTTGACCACGATTATGAACGCATTGAAAAGTGCGTTTACCGGTTGTGCGAGGCCGAATCAAAGATATACGACTATCTGAGGAAGCAACGAAAAACATCCCAACGGGACTGATTTCGAGAAGGTCTGGGCCGCGCGAGAGATCGGTTAATAATCCCCTCAGATAATAAATTAATGATGTCCGGCGGCCTTCAGGTGTTGTCCAAGATTCCGAGCTATTCGCGCGAGCTGGGTCTGGACCTCAGGAAACCGGAGGACCGTTTCAAGTGGTTTCTGGCCTCGCTGCTCTTCGCCAAAAGGATTTCCGCAAACGTGGCCAAGAAGACCTATCAAATGTTTGAGGCCGAGGGTCTGGTGACTCCGGAGGCGATTCTGGCCGCGGGCTGGGACAGGCTGGTTGAGGTGCTGGACGCGGCGGGTTATGTGCGTTACGACTTTTCCACGGCCTCGACGATTCTCGACACCGTGGGCAGAATCCAATCTCGGGGCGGCCTCGAACGCCTGCACCAGACTGCCGAGAATGCGCGAGATCTGGAGCGGAGGCTTCAGGAGCTGAAGGGGGTGGGCCCGGTTGCCTGCAACATCTTCCTGCGGGAGCTGCGTGGAATCTGGCCCAAGGCGAAGCCCAGCCCATCTCCGGTGGCCCTGCGGCTGGGCGAGAGCCTGGCGCTTACCCGTTACCAGGTCCAGCGGTTTGAATCGGCCTTGATCAGGATCCATCTGGAATACTGCAAGCGGAGGAAATGCGTCAGCTGCCCTCTGGGAAAATACTGTCGCAGCTTCACGCGGCCGAAGAGCCGATAGTTTTCACTCGATGATGGGGAGTATCTCGGCCATGATGAAGTCGATGAACTCCTGGACCGTGGACCTGCTGAAGAGGGTGACCACAACGTTTCTGGTGACTCCCACGACCAGGCCCCGCTTGGCCACCTCCCAGACCACATACCACAGCTTTCCGTGCTCCAGATATTCGCGGTAGAGATTGGTGTCCGCCAGACCCGATCCCGCCAAGGCCAGCTTGCCCACGCCCGGGATGTCCACGTTGTCGAACCAGATCAGCTTCGTCGCATGCGGGTTGGATTCGTGGAGCTCCTTCAGCGTCTCGTGGGTGATCTTGGTCTCGACGATGGCACCCGTTTTAATGAAGATGATGTCGCTCAGTCGGTTGGCCACGTAGTTCGTCAGCAGCTTCTTCACCCCCCGGGCCTTCGAGGGCGCGAGCACGATCAGGAAGAGACGCCCCTTGTACCTCTTGATCCAGAAGGGGACCTCCTCGGTCACCACCGTTTCGACCAGGCCCCGCTTGTAGTAGCGGCTGATGACGAAGTCCTTGCTGAAGATCGCGGAGAAGGAGTCGCCCTCAAGCTTGGGCTCGAGGATCTCGGTGGTCAGCTTCTTGGTCTCCTTGCCCGAACCGTAGGGCTCCTCCTCACGGAAGGACCTGAGCTTGCGCGCGACGAGGGCCAGCTCAACCGGCTCCTTCAGCTCGAAGATCTTTGCCACCAGGACCATGGCCGTTGCCCCCCAAGATTTAAACGCAGACGTTGTCTTATATAGGAACTGCCAAGTTTTAACTGATTTCCATGGCGGCCCTGATCCGGGAGATCATACTTGAGAACTTCATGTCCCACGAGTACTCGAGGGTCCCGCTCAAGTCGGGGCTCAACATCATCGTCGGGCCCAACGGCGCGGGGAAGTCCTCGATACTTCTCGGGCTGGCGGTGGCGCTGGGGCAGACCTACACCGAGCGCTCGCGCCGCCTCAGCGATCTTATCCGGAGGGGCAAGGATCTGGGCCGCGTCAGCGTTGTTTTTGACAACTCGCCGCGGGACGGGAAAAGGCCGATTGCGAGCATAAACTCCGACACCATCGTCCTCTCCCGATATCTGAGCCGGGACGGGAACTACTGGCATGAGATTAACTCCCGGGCCTCGACCAAGGGCGAGGTCATGCACCTGCTGCGCCGGCTGTCAATAAACCCGGACAACATGCTCATCATCATGCACCAGAGCATGATCGATGTCTTCGGGGCCATCGACGCCAAGGAGAGGCTGAAGGTGGTGGAGGAGGTCGTCGGGCTGAAGGAGTACCGGGACATGATCTTGGAGGCGCGGGAGAAACTTTCCCACAGCCTCAGCGAGGAGGAGGCGATAAAGAGCCTGCTGGAGAAGGCCCAGGAGACGCTGCGCTACTGGGAGGGCGAATACCAGCGCTTCCGGAAAAAGCAGGAGCTGGGGTCAAGGAAGCGCGAGCTTGAGATCGAGCTGGCCTGGTCGAAGTTCTTCCGACAGATGGAGTCGGTGAGCAGCCTGGAGCAGAGGCTGAACGAGCTGGAGGGTGAGCTGAAGGAGGTTGCCGATGACCGGCTTCGGAGCCATCGGGAGGAGCAGAACTGGGAGAAGAGGCTGCAGGAGCTTGATTTCGAGATAGATGCCACCTACCAGCGGCTCATCGAGCAGGAGCGGGCGCATGCCGAGGCCGAGGCGCGCGGCAAGATTCTCGAGAGCCTGGGCAAGAGCTTTCAGAAGGTCAGGGATGAGTTCCGGGAAATCCTAGCCGGTTTTGAGTCGGATTTAACGCGGGCCCACCGGGCGGCGATGGAGGCCCTGGAGCGGACGAAGGAGACCCGGTCTAGGCTGGTCGCGGTCAAGAAGGAGAGCGAGCGGGCGAAGGAATCCTACATCAACGCTCGGGTCAGGGGGGCGGTGCTCGAACTCAAGCGCGAGCTGCTGGAGAAGGAGATCTCCGAGGTTAGGTCGGAGCTGAGAAAGGCGAGGCGGGAGCTCGAAGAGGCCGAAGCCGAGGCCAGCAAGATCGGGCCAAGGGTCGAGACCAAGAGGAAGCCACAGGAGGTCACGGACGAGCTGAAGGCGACCACCATCCAGCTGGCCAGCCTCGCCGACGTCTCCCCCGATGTCGAGCGGATGTACCTCAGCTACCAGAACACGCTGAAGGAGCTGCAGGCGAAGGCCGAGGTCGCTGCGGCCAACCGCAGGCGGGCGCTGGAGGAGCTGGACCTGCGCCGGCAGAAGTGGAAGGGTGAAATCAACAAGCTGCTCCGCGAGGTCAGGGTGAGGTATCAGGAGATCCTGAAGCGGGTCAACGCCACGGGCGACGTCAGGCTGGAAAATCCCGACGACATCGACGAGGCGGGGCTGCAGCTGCTCGTCGGCTTCAGGGGGGCCGAGCCCCAGGTGCTGGACCCGCACACGCAGAGCGGCGGCGAGCGCACCACGGCGATCATGTGCTTCCTGCTGGCGCTGCAGCAGCGGATCAAGTCACCGATCCGGGCGATCGACGAGTTCGAGATGCACATGGACCCGAGAAACCGCGAGCAGATGATGACCGAAATCCTCAACTCGATGAAGGACGAGGAGGCGCAGTACATCATCATCACCCCCGGCAGGCTGGTGAACGTGGAAGGGGTCCCGAATGTGATCACGGTCCAGAACATAGCTGGACTGTCCAGCGTCAAGGTGGCGGCCTAGATGACGGAGCGACAGGAGCTGCTGCAGCGCATCGTGGAGCTCTGCGACTCGGTGAGGAAGAGCGGGCTGGACCCCTTCGATGTCGAGGTCCGGGAGTTCTTCGACCGGCTCCGGGAGCTGCTGCCCAAGCTGAAGACCAACGAGGAGCTCTACCTCGACGTTCAGGCGGTGCTCGGGCTGGCCGACGTCATCTTCCAGCAGGGCGAATGGATCAAGCACAAGTCCTCCCTGCTCTACTTGGACCCGCTGCTGATCACGCTCAAGCTCTACGCGCTCCAGCCGCAGGATCTGGCCGAGGTGCTCGTCCGCGCCTGGCATCCGATCATCGACCTCGAGAGCCTTTCCCTGCCCGCGCTCCGGGAGGGGCTCGACTACTGGCGCAACCTTCCCGGGCTGGACGAGAGGTTCAAGGAGCTTGAGGTCACCGAGGTCATGACCGGGGAGATAGCGCGCCGGGAGCTGGCTAGGATGGGGATACTCAGCGACGAGGACCTCACCGCCCTGCTCGACCGGACCTGGAGGGAGCTGAAGGAGGCGGTTGGGGAGAAGGAGTTCATCTCCTACTGGAGGTTCATCCAGGGAAAGACCTTCGAGGAGACGGTGTTTCGGGCCTGGCTGGTGAGCTTCCTGGTGAGCTACGGCTATGCCACGCTGGACATCGACCCGCTCGAGGAGGAGATCAACCTGAAGCCGCTGCCGAAGCCGCAGGTGCTGGAGAACGTGGCGACATTTTCCGTGCCCATCGCCATCAGCCGCGAGGAGTGGCTGAAGAGGAGGAAGAAGCGTGCCTGAGGCCCCGGACGTGGTTGAGCTCAGGGAGAAGCTGGCGCGGGCGGCCCAGCTGCTCTTCTTCAGGCACCACATGCAGCCCGGGGCCAAGGCCTGGGAGCTGAGGCGGGCGCTGGGTCGCGACTACGAGCAGATCTTGAAGCTGCTGGATGCCGAGCTGGAGAAGCTGGGGCTGGCGGTGAAGCGGGTCAGCGAGGCGGGAGAGAGCTCGGAGTCTGACCGCTACTTCATCACCCTGCGTGGGCATCCCAGGCTTTCCGACGCTAGGACCTTCGGCTGGCGGGTGGACGACATGGCGATGCTCACCGTGGCGCTGGCCCACATCCTCTCTCGCGGGGGCAAGGCACCGCTGAAGGAGGTCGAGCGCATCCTCCAGGAGAAGTTCCCCCGCTGGCGGGTGGAGGCGACGATTGACCGCTTCATCAGGCGGGGCTACCTCTCCGAGGATGAACAGGGTTTGCTTTACCTCGGCTGGCGGGCGATGGCCGAGGTGGACCAGAGGGAGCTGCTGGGGCTGCTGCTTGGGAAGGAGAAGGCTGAAGGCGCTGAGGAGAAGGAGAAGCCGGAGCAGGAGAGTCAGTAGTAGCCTGGCCGGTAAATCGTCCGGAGGATAATGTTGCTTTGATGAAACTTAATTAATAAGGCGATAAGCTAAAGATGTAAGCGGTTTTAACGTGAAGCTCGGTAACTCTGCGCTCCGCATTCTGGCGGCGGTGATCGCTGGCGTCGTTGTTCTGACCATATTGGGTGTGGTCCTACTGGGAAATTATGGAACTCCGGGCGTGGAATTCTATCATTCCGGACTCTCCCGCGATACCAGCCCCAACGTGACCCGGGAGGATTTCGCGGAGCTGGTAGCAGGCAACACCGGTTTTGCCCTGGATCTCTACCAGCGGGTCAGGGCCTCTGAGGGCAACCTGTTCTTCTCCCCCTACAGCATTTCCCTGGCGCTGGCGATGACCTACGCGGGCGCCCGCGGCCCCACCGCCCAGGAGATGGCCGAGGTGCTCCGCTTCACCCTGCCGCAGGAAAGGCTGCACCCGGCCTTCGACGCACTGGATTTAGCGCTCATGGCCCAGAACAGCGAGAACTTCCGGCTCAACATCGCCAACTCGATCTGGGGGCAGATCGGCTTTGAGTTCAAGCGGGAGTTCTTGGATGTCCTGGCTGTGAACTACGGGGCCGGATTACGCGGCTTGGATTTCCAGGGGGACCCCGAGGCAGCCCGGGTCAGGATCAATGACTGGGTAGGCGAGCAGACAAATGAGAAGATAAAGGACCTGATTCCACTAGGTGCCATCGACACCTACACCCGGCTGGTGCTGACCAACGCGATCTACTTCAACGCGATGTGGCAACATCCGTTCTCCGAGAACCTCACTGCCGATGGCGTCTTCACCCTCCGCGACGGCTCTCAGGTCACCGTGCCGATGATGTCCTGGCCCAAGAGTGAATCCATCCGCTACTCGAAGGGGGAGGGCTACCAGGCCGTCGAGCTGCCCTACAGGGATACCTCGGTGGCGATGCTGGTCATCCTGCCGGAAAGTTTTGAGGAGTTTGAGGCCGGTCTGACGGTCGAAAGTCTGCGCGAGATCGTGGGCGGTTTGGAGAGGCAGAATGTGGTAGTGAGGATGCCGAAGTTCCGCTTTGAGTTTCCGCTCGACCTGACGAACGCGCTCGCCGGGATGGGCATGCCCACCGCGTTCACCGATCGGGCCGATTTCACCGGCATGGCTGACGACAGGCTGTTCATTAGCAAGGTGCTGCACAAGTCCTTCGTTTCCGTCGACGAGAGGGGCACCGAGGCGGCGGCAGCGACCGCGGTGATCATGGAACTTACGGCCACTTTGCCTCCGCCGATTAACGTCTCGCTAGACCACCCCTTTATCTTCCTGATTCATGACACCAGCACGGGGGCGGTTCTCTTCCTGGGGCGCGTGCTCGATCCTCGAAGTTGATAATACAAAAACAAGTAGCTTAAACGGTGCCGAACTGAAGCAAACAAAATCGCAAATGATGCAAGTTATAGGTTAGTTTAAAACAGCGCGCGCGGTTAACCACTGCAGCACGAACTTGCCGCGGGTTTTTCTTCGGCAGGTTTCTCCTTCTTCTTCACCGCCTTCTTTTTCTTGGCCATTTCTCCACCCCCCACCTTGATTTTTCGAATTAAATTGCCCGTTTGAATTAATAAAGGTTGTTTGGGCCTCAGACACAAGAAACAATTTAAGAAGCAGCTCCGAGTTTAACTGGGGAGGGTTGAGGTGGATAAGGTCGAGGAAGCCGTTAAGAGGATTGATAAGAGCAAGCCCGCGACACCGATACCACTGAACTATGACGACGAGCTGAAGTATATCTGGGGCAAGAAGTGGGGCGCCCAGAGCGAGATCGGAAAGCTCCGGGAGGTGCTGGTGCAGCGGCCCGGTCCCGAGGTTGCGCCGCCGAGGGGAGATTGGACGTGGTTCGGCATGAAGGCTGCGCCGGATCCGGATAAGGCCGCGGAGCAGCACGACCGCTTCGTTGAGATCATGAAAGAGGAGGGGGTGAAGGTCCACGGGATGAACGCCCCGCCGATGGCGCGGGGACCGTATGCGGTGCTGCAGGGCCTCTGGGGGACGAGGGACTTTGGCTTCGTGGTCAACGGAGGCGCCATCGTCCACCGCATGTCGCTACCCTGGGATAGGGGTGGCGAGGTCTGGTGGGCGAAGCGGGTTATGGAGCTGGGTTGCCCCATCCTGTACACCGTTCGGGGGTCGGGGACCTTCGAGGGCGGGAACGTGGTCTGGCTCGATCCGGCCCACGTCTGCATCGGGAGGAGCATCCGGACGAACCAAGAGGGGATAGATCAGGTCTCGAGGGTGCTGGAGTCAGTGGGGGTTGAGGAGGTTAAGGTGGTTCCCATTCCGGGATGGTTGGAGAACACCGACTGGCCTGCGGGTGGTTTCGCCCACCTGGACTGTGTTTTTGGATACGTTGGTGATGGCCTGGCGCTGATTTACCCGCCCGCGGTCCCCTACGATTTCTTGGAGTATCTCAGGGAGAAGGAGATCAACCTGATCGAGGTCCCGCCCGAGGAGGCGAAGGACTATGCCTGTAACACTTTGGCCCTCGCGCCCGGCAAGATTGTGATGCTGGCGGGTTTTCAGTTCACCCGGCGGAGGCTGGAGAAGGAAGGGGTGGACGTTATCGCGGTGGAAATGAGCGAGTTCATCAAGGCGGGCGGGGGGCCGCACTGTGCCACGGCACCGCTGATACGAGACCCGGGGCCCAAGCTGTAATGCCGTTTGAATGGGTAAAACACAGATGATGGCTAAGCAACTGTTTAAATGATAGAGTCAGAAAAGGAATGGGAAGCGAATGGCGAAATGTAAAAGCTGCGGGGCCGACCTGCCCGAGGACGCCCGTTACTGCTTCCGCTGCGGAAAACCGGTGGCAGGAGTTTCCGAGGAGTTCTCCGTTTCCGCGGAGGATCTGGTGAAGAAAATCAAGGAGCTCGTGCACGAGGGCAATATAACCCGGATCATCGTCAAGGATGAAAAGGGCAGCACCCTGATTGAAATCCCGGTCACGGCCGGCATCATCGGCGCGTTGCTGGCGCCGTGGCTGGCGGCCCTCGGTGCCGTCGCGGCCTTTGTCACCAAATGCACCATCATCGTCGAGAAGCGAGAATAGTTGGGCGCAGCCGGCCCTCATCCCAGCAAGAGTTTTCCGGATTATCTGAGAAGCCGTTTCGCATCTCTTCGCATCAGCCCGCGCACGAAGAGCCTGGCCCAGCTGAAGACGACCAGCGAGCCGATGATGTTGGCCAGCACGATGCCCCACCAGACACCGAGCAGCCCGTAGTTGAGGACGAAGGCCAGGATGAAGATGAAGAGCAGCGTCAGCACCAGCGCGCGGAAGACCGTCGCCATCAGGGAGCTGACCCCACGCCCCACAGCCTGGAACAGCGCCGACGATTGCATCCCGAAGGAGACGAAGGGCCAGAAGAGGCAGATGATCCGGAGGAACAGCGTCAGGTCGCCGGCGATGCGGGCCGCGCCCTCGGAGTAGGTGAACACGGCGGCGATCTGCGGGGCAAAGACGAACGTTATCCCGGTCACGACCGCCTCGATGAGCAGGCCGATCTTGATCGCGTGCAGGTGTGAGACGCTGATCTTATCGTAGGCCCTCTCGCCGAAGGCCGCGCCGCAGACGGCGACCACCGCGGTGGCGATCCCGTTCAGCGGCAGGGTGCCCACGGTGGCCACCCTCCAGCCCGCGGAGTAGACGGCGACGCCATCGGTGCCTCCCTGCGAGATGAGGACGATGAGGAAGTTGATCAGCAGCATCGAGAGTGACATCGAGACTTGGACTATCGACGAGGGGATGCCGACCCGGAGGATGTCCTTCACGATTTCCCCGTGGAACCGGAAGCCCCGGAAGCGGATGGAGACGTAGGTGTCGTTCTTGATCGCCAGCCAGTAGAGCAGCAGGGCCGAGGAAACGGACATCGAGAGCACGGTGGCCAGCGCGGCCCCGGCAACACCGAAACCGAGCACGTAGATGAACATCGGGTCCAAGATGATGTTCAGACCGGCGCCGAGCCCGAGGGCGTACATCGCCCGCTTGGCGTCCCCCTCACCCCTCAGGATGGCGTTGCCGACGTTGTTGAAAAAGAGGAAGACGGCCCCGGCGGAGATTATCCGGGCGTAGTCCACAGTCATCCGGAGCGTGCCACCGGCTCCGATCGCCCCGAAGATGGGCTCGGTGAAGATGACCAGCGGCACGGTGAATATCACCGCGGAGATTACCACGAGGACGATCGAATTAGTGGCAGCGCTGTCGGCACCGGCCTTATCCCGGGCCCCGATTCTGCGCGCGATGGCCGAGCTGCTCCCGATTCCAATCCCGGTGGATATCGCCATCATGATGAAGTAGAAGGGGAACACGAAGCCCACGGCGGCCAGGGCGTCGGCGCCGATGCCCGCCACCCAGATGGCGTCGGCGAGGTTGTAGGTGGCCTGGATCAGCATCGCCATGATCATGGGCAGGGAGAGCTTGACGATGGCCCTCTTGGGATCCCCGAGCAGGGTCTTGACCCCCTCGGTGTAGGCTTCCTCCGGGACCGGCAGCTCTTCAGACATCCTCCCCACCACTGTTTTTCTTGGCCGAGGCGTTGGCTATCAACCTCTCCAGAAACTCGAATAGTTTCTCCCTTTCCTCCGCGGAGAACCCGGTCAGGAGCAGCTTGGTCCAGTCCTTGAGCGTCCTTTCCACAGTGGGACGGAGCCGTTTCGCCTTTTTGGTCAGGCAGACCCGATAGGCCCTCCGGTCGGCCTCGTCCGTCCGCCGTCTCACCAGACCCACCCGCTCCAGCTTCTCTATCGCCCGCGTGCAGGTGGCCTTGTCAATGTTGACCTCGTGGGCCAAGTGGTCCTGATTGATGCCATCGCCGCGGTAGAGCCGCATCAGGAGGGGAACCTGACCGCTGCCGATGCCGTATTTTCCCAGCCTTTCGTGAAGGTAACTGCCTTTGAGCCGGTGAAGGTAGGAGATCAGCCGCCCGATTGACTTGAGTTCATCCATTGCCGAGCCTCCATCAAAGAGCACGGTCGGTCGATATAAAGGTTGCTATTGCAACTATTTTCACCCTAAATCTAGGAAAACGTTTATTCCTCCGCGGCTAGGTTATCAGGGTAGCGATGCTCGAGGAGGTCAGGGAAATCCAGAGGAGGTTCGGCATCATCGGCCGGGAGCGGGAGCTGGAGCAGGCCCTGGCGGTGGTCCGGGCAGGGCGGCACCTCCTGATCGAGGGGCCGGTCGGCGTGGGCAAGACCGTCATCGCGTTGGCCGTTTCCAACTACCTGCACAAGCAAGTCTTCCGCGTCGATGGTGACGAAAGGTATACCGAGCAGAAGCTCACCGGGTGGTTCGACCCGCCCATCGTCCTGAAGCTAGGCTACGTTAAGGAGGCCTTCATCCCCGGGCCACTGGTTCTCGCGATGCAGAACGGTGGCGCGCTCTTCATCAACGAGCTGAACCGGATGCCGGAGTCAGTCCAGAATGTGCTGCTGCCTGCGATGGACGAGTACAAGATTGAGATACCGAAGATCGGCAGCATCACCGCCGCCGATGGCTTTGTCATCATCGCCACCCAGAACCCTAGGGAGTTCATCGCCACCAGCCCCATCTCCGAGGCGCTGCGCGACCGCTTTGAGCTGGTGACGCTAGGCTACCAGCCTGAGCCCGAGGAGATCGAGATTCTAAGGCTACACACAGGAATTGACGACGTTGATTTCTCCCGGCTGGTCGTCCGGATAGTCAGGGCGACCCGCGAGCATCCCGAGATCAGGCGGGGGGCCTCGATCCGGGCCGCGATCAGCGTGGCCCGGCTTGCCGTCCAGCTGGGTGGCAACGCTGAGGCGGTCAGGAAAGCCTGCCGCTTGGCCCTGCCCACGAGGATTGAGCTGAGGGAGGAGGCCCAGAGGCAGCCCGCTGAGGTCATCGACGCGATAGTCGATTCAGTTATGAAAAGAACTCCCGGCTTCGAGAAGGCCAACGTACAGCCTGAAGTAAAAAAAAAGACTTGATTGAGCCCCCCGTTTACACCGTGATTTTTTCCGAGAAATCGGGGAATCGGGCGGAGGACGGGGATGTTGGTTGGCTGATTGCGCGGAGCTATCCCGATGTCAAAAACAGACTAGATGAGAGGCAGCGCGAGGAGCTCAGGAAAATAGCCGTCAGGGCGATCCTGCGCCGGGCGCTGAGGAGCCTTGGTCCGACGAAGCGGTCCGCCAAGCTGAGGCGGGACAGCTACCGCTTCGGCGCCGACGAGATCGACCTCGAGGCCACCTGCGAGCGGATCATCGGGAAGCCGGACTACCGGGCCGAGGACATCGTGGTGGAGACGAGGGAGCAGAAGAAGTTGGCCTGCGCGCTGATGGTTGACACCAGCCTCTCCATGGCTGGGGAGAAGCTGGCCGTGGCCGCCGTCGGGGCCTCGATGCTGGCCATCGAGCTGAGGGAGGACAGCTACGCCGTGGTCACCTTCAACTCCCAGGCGCGGGTCGTCAAGGCGATGGGGCAGAGAAAGGACGTCCGTCAGGTCATCTCCGACCTTCTGGAGACCAACGCCTTCGGCTACACCGACATGGAGGAGGGCCTGAGGGCAGGGTTGAGCCAGCTGGAGAGGGCCACATCCGGTGAGAGACTGGGAATAATCATCACCGACGGCAAGTGTTCGGAGGGATTCCATCCTGAGAAGGTCGCGCTAGGCTTTCCCAAGCTCTGCGTGATCATGGTTGAGTCGCCGCATTCCGACGCCGGCACCTGCTCCTTGCTGGCCGAGCTGGGCCGGGGCAGGGTCTACCGGGTTAAGGACTATCTCCAGATACCCGGAGCCATCAGAAAGCTCCTCAGTGATTTTGCTTAGTTTTAAAGTCCCTCATCCGCAGCGACAGCGCAGTGGCTACCAAGGCGACGGCGACCAGCCCCGTGAAGGCCCAGTGGAAACCGAAGAGATCGGCCGCGTAGCCCACCGCCACCGTGGAGATCAGGCTCAGACCCTGTGACATCCCGAAGACCAGCCCCACGAACATCCCGGTGCTCTCCGGAGGTGCTAGCTCCGAGGAATAGAGCAGCCCCACGCAGCGCGTCGACTGGCCGAAGAAGCCGAAGAGAATGAGGAAGACGATGGCCAGCGGCCCAGAGGTGTTTATGAAGCACAGCAGGGAAAAGGCCAGTAGGAGTAGCGAGATGGTGAAGGTGTTTCTGCGACCGATGTAGTCCGATATTGTGCCGCCCAGAGGTTCAGCGATCACGCCCATGCCCCAGACCAAGCTGCTCAGCAGACCCATCTCGATCGCGGTGTTGCCTTGGACTGAATAGAAGTACACGGGCATGAAGTTGGTGAACCCTCGGAAGACGAACAGGCTCAGTCCGTAGACTAGGCCCAGCAGGATTATCGGCCACCAGAGAATTTTACCACCGCTGCTCTTAGACCCGGGCTCAGGCTCCTTCACCACCATCCAGAGCAGTAGGGCGGCGAAGCAGGCGGGCAGGAAGAGGAGGGAGACAGTGGGCCTCCAGCCGATGGAGTAGGCTAGGGGGGTCAGCAGCAGCGGTGAGGCGAAGAAGCCGATGGCCCCGCCGGCGCCGTGGATTCCCATGAATCTGCCCTTGTGGTCCGGGTAAAGCGAGGTGATGATCTTGGTGGCCTGAGGGTGGTAGGAGCTGAAGCCGATCCCCATGATTACGGCGAGGATAAGCAGCGAGGTGTAATCCTGGGCAAACTGCAGCGCCGAGACTGAAATCCCGTAGAGGGCCAGCCCGAAGCACATCAGCGGTTTCCGCTTGTGATGTTTGTCGGCTAGGTGTCCCAGCAGCCCGTTCAGGACCACCGCAGAGCCGAGGTAGACGCCCAGCAGCACACCACTCTCGAAGTAGCTCAGCCCGAACTCGGGGATGAATAGGGGCAGGAACAGCGGCAGGATGAACTGGAAGAAGTCGTTGAAGAAGTGGGCGAACGTCATCACGGACAGCGGTAACCAGCGGCCCCTCATCGGCGTCACCTTTTATCTCAACTGTTATCTTCGGAGGGGTTAATAAACGGAGAAGGTTCAGCATTTTGCCAGCCGACGCACCCGCCTTTTCAGCGCCGGTGACGGCCCCTTCCGGTGAACTGCGGCAATTATCTCAGCTATGTGGGACATCTCGGAGGGGCCCATCCCGCGGTGGGTCACCTCGGCGACCCCCAGCCTCCCGGCGACATCGATGAAGACGTTGACCTCCTCCAGTTTCCGGCAGAGCCCCTCCGCGGCCCCGGGGTCGAGGTCCAGCAGGATCTGGTGGCTCTCGGTGTAGTCCCGCTGCTGGAACCGGACCGGGACTCCCGATTCGTCGAGGGCTCGGCCCAGCGCCTTGGCGTTCCTGACTACGCGTCCGCCGTAACCCCTGTCTCGCAGCAGCTCCTCGAGGGCGATCCCGAGGGCGGCGATCCTGTTCACGTGGGGGTTGTCGACCAGCCCGATGCCCGTCTCCAGGTCGATGTCGAGGAAGTTCCTGAGCCTCTGCTCGTGCTCGCTGGAGCTGGTCAGGATCAGTCCACCCTGGGGGCCGTAGAGAGATTTGTGGGTGCTGCCGAAGAGGACATCGGCGCCCTCCCGGAGCGGGTCCTGAAATTCCCCGCAGGCAATCAGGCCCAAGATGTGGGAGCCGTCGTAGCCCAGAAGGCAGGGGATGTTCTCGCTGCTGAGGAACTGGCGCAGCTCCCGGACCGGGTGGGGAAAGAGGATGTAGGAGGCGCCGAGGATTGTTAGCCGCACGCTTTCCGCCGCGATGGTTTTTCTGGCGTGGTCAAGGTCGATCTCGTAGCTCTGCTCGCTCACGGAGAGGGGCACCCTGTGGCGGTGGAACTTTTGCACCCCGAGCGGAAAGCCGCCGGTGCTGAATGGGACCATGGCAACTTTTTCTCCCGGGGCGGTGAACGCCAGCATCACGGTCTCATCGCGCGTCAACGACCCGCGCGTTGCCGAGCAACTCTCCATGGTCGTGATCCTGCCGGTCCTGGCGCTGTTC